>NZ_JBWKXQ010000047.1:0-50185 GCF_059423125.1 Variovorax sp. GW531-E2
GAGTGGGAGGGGGTAGGGATTGCTGGTCAGCCGCTGGATCTTTGTGACCGGTGGCGGCTCACTATCCCATCTTCTTCAGTGCAGCAAGGGGCGAGAGTCGTCGGCTTCTCGCTCGACATGGCGCCCTTTGCGTTGTTGTCCCTAAGGCAATCGGGAAATGCGTGGCCGCGACGCTATGCTCCACAAAACCCTCAGCCTTCATGGCGGTGCAACTGGTCTTAAACAACAGGAAGAGAGTGAGTGGTGAGCTACGACTTCATGACGCTCGCGCCAGAGGACTTTGAGGCGCTTAGTGCTGACCTGCTCTCAAAGGAATGGGGTGGCGGGCCGCTGGAAATCTTCAAGGCAGGTAAGGACGGCGGGATTGATCTTCGTCACTCGCGCACCCTTCCGGGCCAACCGAGTGTCATCGTGCAATGCAAGCGGTATGCCGCCGATCGGTATGCTGCGCTCGAGCGCAGTTTGAAGAAGGAACTGCCAAAGCTCGGTCGACTCCAGCCGGAGCGGTACGTCGTGGTTACGTCGGTCCCACTCTCTTCGCACCAGAAGGACAAACTCGTGGATGCGGTCTCGCCGTGGTGCAAGGGGCCACATGACATCTACGGATGCGCCGAACTGAACGGGCTCCTGCGGCAGCATCCCGAGGTTGTCACGGCACACTTCAAACTGTGGATCTCGGGCACGCAGGTGCTACGCCAGGTCCTGCACGCCGACGTTTTCGCTCTGTCCAACGCGAACTTGGACGCCGCCCGCGATCTGATTTCTCGCCTTGTGGTTCACGATGGTGTGAAGGATGCGCTTGAAGTGCTGCAGCAGCGCCGACACCTACTCATCTTGGGCAACCCCGGTATAGGTAAGTCAACCTTAGCGCGCATGATGATGTCGAGGTACGTGGCAGAAGGCTACGAGGCTGTCTGGACGACGACGGTGCGCGATGCCTGGCGGGTGCTCGGCGAGCCGAGAGATGACGGGAGAAAGCTTTTCCTGGTGCTGGATGATTTCCTCGGGCGCGTCCGGTTCAACGAGTCCAAGTTGCAGCAGGATGAAGATCGATCACTTTTCGCGCTGCTGGATACCGCTGCGCGTTCCTCCCATCTGCGTGTCGTTCTAACTACTCGTGAGTACATCCTCGAGGATGCCAAACGAGCTTCTGGCTTGTTGGGTGAGAAGAGCCGGGAGATGAATACGTACACGCTGCTGCTAAAGCGGTACAGCGACGAACACCGCGCACGAATGGTCTTCAATCACCTTTATTTCTCCGACCTTCCCGACAGCCGCTTGGAGGCGTTTGTCGCTTCGCGTGCCTATCGGACTATCGTTTCGCATCGCCACTTCAGCCCGCGCGTGGTGGAGTCGATCAGCAAGGCCGCAAACAGCCAGTCGCTCACCGATGAAGAGTTCTTGAAATATGTGACGAATGAGTTCGACAATCCGAAGGATCTCTGGCGCCACCCCTTTGAGAATGAGATTAGTCCTCTCGCGCGGCTACTCTTGACCGTCCTATGGACCTTTGGTGGGCGGGCAACGATCCGGGAGTTTCAATCGGCCTGCGCGCGTCTTCAGTCTGGAACTGCAGAGGAAGAGCGTCAGCTCGAGTTCGAAAAAGCGTTGAAGCAACTGGACGGAAATTTCTTGCTTATTGATCGGATTGAAGCGTGGGAGTTCGAGGCGGGACTTGATGTTTCGTTCCAGAACCCGTCTGTGGAGGAGTTTATTGAGCAGCGCTTAGAGAATGATCTTGGAATGCTACGGGTCTCGGTGGGCGCTGTTCTCTCTCTTGGGCAAATTAACAACCTGCTGGAGTATCTCGAATCTCATGCTTCCTCTATGCCGCGAGCGTACTTGTCAGCGGTCTACGCCTCGCTTCGAGAATGCGCGTATGAAGTGATCAACCCCCAATCCGACCACTTTCTGAGCCCTCCACCAGCGTCCCGCGGTAGGAATCGCTGGTCGATCGCCGACCACTCTGGTCCCGCCAATCGCGTGTGGGCGCTTCTGAAGCTGGATAAGGCGGTTGGGACTGATGATGCGAAAGGCAAAGTAGTGCGCGAAGCACTGGCGCGCCAATCCTATTGGGCCAACTTAATGCGGCACGTATGCATCTCGCATTACACCGCCAATACCCTCAAACATGTGGCCCGATGGATTCGCGATGATTCGGAATGGCCGGAGGAGGAGGTTTGGCGCTGCATGGAGGCGATGCGAGGCGCCTTCCATCAACTGATCGCGGACGAAGCCGCGGAATTCCTCGAAATCAACGCAGTCTGGGAACTGATCGACGGGTTCTGGAATCTCGCAGAGGACTGGCCCTCTGCAGCTGAACGCACATCGATGGACAAAGTGCTCGCGGACATCGTCGATTACGTGGTCCAAGGATCGGCCAGCGCTGATGATGTCGAGTCCGAGCGCCGCAGCTTGGAGCTGATCGAAATCATGCTGGGATCGGAATATCCCACGGAGATGATGAAACTTGAGCAGCACGAGCTTGACCTTAAGGAGCAGGAAGAGCGGCAACCAGCGCAGGTCGGCGAAGTCTCCGTTTTTCAGATGAAGAGAGCAGCGATCAACCTGTCAATTGACGAGCTATTTGCCAGTCTCTCTGAGCGATAGAAAGAGTGCATTGCGTAGTGCGACGATCAAAGCGTGGCAGCATCGCAGCCCGGCTTGGTGACGCGGCCCCTAGAATTGGTGAATGAGGCACTGAGGAGACGCGCATGGCTACAGCCGAGCAGGACTACGTTCGCTTTTTGCGGTGGCTACATTCGCTGCAACCGGCTGCCCCAGACCATGTCAAGCAATTCGCGAACATGGTGTTCGGCGACTTCGAGGCCGTCGCTGAAACGGCATCCCAACGTAATGCGCGAGCCACCCATCTGGCCGTCCTCGCTCGCCGAAGTTTGGCGGCGACTGCAGCGGGTATGCCGGAGGGCCAGGACGAAGACCAAACGGCGGAGTGGCCATGGGCGCGGCTTCGTAGCTTGACGGTCGGTCCATTTCGCGGTTTCGTGCGCGAGGAGGTCTTCGACCTGCAGCGCCGGGTTGTCCTCTTTTATGGGCCCAACGGTGCGGGTAAATCCAGCATTTGCGAGGCGATCGAGCGTGCCATGTTGGGGTCGGTTGAAGAGGCCGGATTGAAGCGCCTCGACGAGACAGCGTACCTTCGCAACATCCATGCTGGCAGCTTCGTGGAACCAAGGCTCGTGGCGACTGGCTTTGATCGCCGGGAAGCGCCTGTTCGTGCAAACGCGGACCTCTACCGCTTTTGCTTCATTGAAAAGAATCGGATTGATGCCTTCTCCCGGATCGCACAGCGCCCAACTGGGCAACGGGCGGAGTTGATCGCCACGCTGTTCGGCATGGAGAAGTTCAACGATTTCTGCAGCCGTTTCAACGATCAGATTGATCCCGTCTTGGTCATCGAAGCTCGGAAGCAAAGAGAGTTGCGGCTCAAACAGGAGGCTCTCGCGCGGGACCACGCGACGGTGAATAGCGAAGCCGAGAAACTCTCCCAGCACGACGCAGAAAATGAGGCCTACGCCGCAGCGTTCAGATTCGAGACCACCTTCGCCCGCCTACAGGAGATCATCGGATCGACGGAAGCGCCTGGCCGGATCGCCGAACTGGACGGATTGCTCAACGCCGCGCCAGGGGCGGTGATTGGCGTGGACCGAGCCAACGTCGAGGCCGCTTTTGAACGTGCCAACATCGCCGCGGATGCGCTGTCCCCAACCACACGCGAGTTGCAGCGCCGCGCAAGCCAAGTCTCTTTCCGAGCACTGTATGGGGCGGTGGTGGCGTTAGAGGCCGAAAGCGTCGATCGGTGTCCCGCCTGCGAAACCCAGTTGGACCGCGTGGCTCGCAACCCGTTCGTGAAGGCGCGCGAGGGAGTGGCTGAACTCCGTGAACTCGCCGAACTGGAAGAACGCCAAACTCGGCAGCAAGGCGAGTTGATGACGGCTTCGACGGAACTGCGCGCAAGGCTGAAGAAGCTCTCCAGCTTTATCGTGAGGCAAGGCGAGGAAGCCACGGCCATTGGTCGACACCTTGAATTGCTTTCAGCGCAGCCAGAGGGCGAAAAGTGGTGGACAGGCATCTATCTGTCGGAGGTCGGGCAGGCAGATGGGCTGGGATCTCTCGCACAGCTTCTCGAAGTGGCTGACCGCGTCTCCGCCGCAGACCAGAATACTCAGGCGCAACTCGAACGCCGAGCCGAACTCGCCGCTGAACGCGAAAGTCTCCTTGTGCGCCAACGCCACATCGATCAAAGGAAGCAGGCTCGCCAGAGGATCGTCGACGACGCGGCTGCCGCGCGTGAAACCATCGCTGCCTTCGACGCGGCAAATACGCGCCTCATCGCCGAAGTCGAGCAGGAGCGGATCGACATCCTGCGCGATGCGCCGATCCGCGCCGCGTACGACGCGTTCCTTCCCTACCTGCGCCGTTTCAGAAATGAACTGCCTGGCCTGCTGATTGCAGGCCTGGGCGATATGGCGCGCGATCTCTATAACGACTTCAACCGCGGCGATCGCGACGAGGACAAGCTCGCCCACCTCTACTTGCCCCTCACCGGAGAGCAGCGTATCCAACTCGCTTTTCGTGGCGCCCCCGGGCGGCGTGTTGACGCGTTACAGGTACTAAGCGAGGGTCATATTCGATGCCTCGGACTTGCCATCCTTCTGGCCAAGGCCACGAGTATTGGTTCTCCGCTATTGATCTTCGACGATGCCGTGAACGCGATCGACCACGACCATCGCAACGGAATAAAGGAGACGGTCTTCGCCAGTGAACGCTTCCTCGAAACGCAGATCTTGGTCACGTGCCACAGCCCCGAGTTCATCAAGGACGTCAAGAACGCCATCCCACGAGAGCGGCGCGGCGATTGCCAGGAATACGCCCTCACGCACCACGAAGGCGACCATCACCCCCGTGTGCACCGAGACGTTCCCAGCAGCGCCTATATCGACAAGGCCCGCAACGACCTCGGCAGGTTTCAGTTGCGCGATGCACTGGCGAATTCCAGACGCGCCTTAGAGATGCTGTCGAACAAGGCTTGGAAGTGGCTGAGCTCGCACGAATTGGGTGAGCTCAGGCTAACGATGCATGGTCCGACGTCGCCGCTCAACGTTCGCGACCTGTGCGACGCGATCCGCATCAAGCTTCGCGACAGCGCTACGTTCGACCATCCCAGCAAAGCGCCCTTACGCGAGGCCTTGGAGGAAATCCTTAGCGCCTCAAACCTGACGTGGAAATACCTGAACGGCGGAACGCACGAGGAGGAGGACCGGGACGAGTTCGACCGGGTTGAAGTGGAACTCGTAGTGTCCCGGCTGGAACGCATCGACGCGTTGGACCTTCGCACTCGTCGGTGACTGCTTGGCGGAGCGGAGTACCTGATCCACGCCGCTGGGCCACACAGAGATCGCTCGGCAACTCAAACGTCTTCGTCGACGACCAACCACGTCGCCGCATCCAAGGGCCGCTCGGAAATCACCGCTTTCCAGCGATGAGTTTCCGGCACTCGCGTTTCACCTTCGCGGCATATCCTTAACCGAATAGCCAAGGCTCACAGTCGCATCCTCCGGAATCCCCGCCATCGTCGCATTCCGCGCCTGCCACTGCACCCGCATCGCCTCCAGTCGCTGCGGCTCCTATTTCTCTAGGTTCGCGCTCATCGGCCGGAATGTTGAACAGGTACTTGTTGCCGTCGACCTCCCGCTAGATCGGCAGGGCGAACTTGGTCTGCCTGATGGAGCCAATGACTTGCCCCACGGTGTACCTGCTCCTTCTCGCGCCTGTCACTCTCAAAGCCGACAGACTTTGCCCTGTTTAGCTTGGTTCGATTGAAAGGGGCGGGTGACGGGAAGGAAAAAATCGCGCTAGCCGAATTTCGTCTCGAATGTCTCTTCTGACATTAGCAGCAAGTAAATGGCCTCGAAAAATGAAACGATGGCCGGAATGAATGTCCAGAAAAACAGGAGATAAACGATGCCCCATCCTGTCCGGCCCAAATAGAACTTGTGAATACCGAACCCGCCAAGAAAGAGAGCACACATTGCGGCGGCAAACTTGCTCCTGCCAGCGCGGGTGGTAGGGCCAAGAAGGTTCGCGCCAGGCGCGGGCAGTTGGCGAACTCCGCACTTGGGGCAGATCTCAGCGCGAAGCTTGATGATCGAACCACACTCTGAACAAAACTTCTCGTCGCTTCCCTTAGCAATCGCCTGATTCATTTGGTCTTTCTATGAATGAAATATCTAGTTCGCCTCCTCCGAAGCGGAGGCAAGCATAGCAATTCACATCTGCTTGTGGGCAAAAGTTTTGCTTCTAAGGAAGTTCTGCAAAATGGGTCCGAGCTTTGCGTGATCTGAGAAAAGTGCAGATCGTTGAGCTCGTTCATCGAGCCCGAGTTCATGGCCGAGCGAGTGGAGAAGATGAAGGCTGGCATTCGGGCCAAGGTCGAGCACCCGTTGCGGGTAGTGAAGCAGCAGCTCCGGTCTACCAAAGCGCGCTAGCGCGGGGTGAGCAAGAACACCGTGCAGAGCGTCACGCTGTTCGCGCTGGCGAATCTGTGAGCGGCGCACAGGTGCTTGATACGGACCGGGATGGGTACCGTTAGCTGTGCTTGTATGGGGCTCGCCAAGCCCGCGCGACAAGGCTTGGCGCAGCACCTGAGTTGCACGCGGTGGCAGTAGAGGTGCAATTGCCGCAACGACACTTGTCACTGCGTTGACGCACCTCGTTTTGTTTGCCTAGTCGTAGTCGGGCTACGACAACGCGAACAAATCAAAATTCGTCGCTACCAAGAAGCTCACCTCTGCGGCATATCCTTAACCGAATACCCCAAACTCACAGTCGCATCCTCCGGAATCCCCGGCATCGTCGCATTCCAAGCCTGCCACTGCGCCCGCATCGCCTCCAGCCGCTGCGGCTCCTTCTTCCCCAGGTTCGCGCGTTCGCGCTCATCGGCCGGAATGTTGAACAGGTACTCGTTGCCGTCGACCTTCAGGTACTTCCAGTCGCCGTCGCGCATCGCTTCCTGGCCGCGGTGGTTCATGCGCCAGTGCAGGGGGCGGCGGAAGGTGTGGGTGGCGTCTTTCAGCACGGGCATCAGCGACACGCCATCGAGTGGGTACGCCGCGTCGGCTTTCACGCCGGCGGCGTCGAGCATGGTGGCCGACCAGTCCATGGTCATGCACAGCTGGGTGCTCTCGCCGCCCTTGGCGATCACTTTGGGCCAGTGCGCGATCCATGGCACGCGGATGCCGCCTTCGGTCAGGTCCATCTTGCCGCCGACCAGCGGCCAGTTGTCCGAGAAGCGCTCGCCGCCGTTGTCGCTGGTGAACACGAGGAGGGTGTTGTCGGCCATGCCGTGCTTTTCGAGCGCGGCCATGATCCAGCCGATGCCTTCGTCCATGTGATGGATCATGCGGCGGTACACGTGGATGTTGCCGCCCGACAGGTCGAACAGGTTGTCCTTCACGAGCGGCGCCTTGTCGGCGTCGTCGCGGGTTTCCCACGGCCAGTGGGGGGCGGTGTAGTGCAGGCTCAGGAAGAAGGGCGCCTCTTGCGTGGCCATGCGCTCGACGTAGTCGACGGCGCGCTTCGACAGCACGTCGGTCAGGTAGCCCTCGTCGTCCTTGTGCTCTTCTTCGCCGTACCAGAGGTCGTGGCGGCCGGCCGAGTCGCAGTGGGTGAAGTAGTCGACACCGCCCGACATGGGGCCGAAGAATTCTTCATACCCCGAGCGCAGCGGGCCGAAGCTGGGCGGGTAGCCCAGGTGCCACTTGCCGATGAGCGCGGTCTTGTAGCCGCTGTCTTTCAGCAGCGACGGCAGGGTGGGGTGCTCGGTGGGCAGGCCCAGCGTGGTGCTGCCGCGGCTTCGGCTGTTGATGGGCTCTTCGGCCGCGCCGCGCAGGCGGTACTGATACCGCGCGGTGATCATCGCGAAGCGCGTGGGCGAGCACACGGGCGAGTTCGAGTAGCCCTGCGTGAGCTTCAAGCCGTTGGCGGCCAGGCCGTCGAGCACGGGCGACACGCGGCCAAAAGGTGCCTCGCGGCCGCCGTAGCAGCCGAGGTCGGCATAGCCGAGGTCGTCGGCCACGATGAAGATGATGTTGGGGCGGGTGCTGCGTGTCGTCATAGGTCGGAAGGTTTTTCGATCAGGGCTGGTAGCCGGACTTCTGGACCACCGGGGCCCACTGCGCCTTGTAGGCCTTGAGCATCGCGGCGGTCTGCGCCTGGGTGCTCACCACCGGCGTCATGCCGGCGTCCTTGAACTTGCGTTGGGTGTCGGGGTCTTGCATCACGGCGTGGATGGTGGTGGCCAGGCGTTCGACTTTCTCCTTGGGCATGCTGGCCGGCGCGAAGAAGGTGTTCCAGCCGGTGGCGGCGAGGTCGAGGCCGGCTTCCTTGAAGGTGGGAATATTCGGCGCGAAGGGCGAGCGCTTTTCGCCCGACAGCGCCAGGATGCGCAGCTTGCCGGCGGTGTGCTGCGGCAGCACGACGTCTTCGGTGTCGACGGCAATGGGCACCTGGCCACCGATCAGGTCATTCAGCAGCGGGGCGGAGCCGCGGTAGCCGATCACCTGGGTCTGCACCTTGGCCTTCTCGCCCACCATGAGGCCGAAGAAGTGCGGCAGGCTGCCGGTGGCGGGCACGCCCACGTTGGCCTGCTGCGGGTTGGCGCGCATCCATGCGAGCAAATGGTTCAGCTCGCGCACGGGCAGGGTGGGCGACACGGCCAGCGCAAAGTCGTAGGCGTTGACGTGCGACACGGGCACGAAGTCGCGCTCGGCGTCGTAGCCGTTGTCCTTGAAGACGAGCGGCGCCACCACCATCACGGCGGGGTTGGCGAGCATCAGCACGTTCTGGTTGGCGGGCGTGGCCTTGGCCTGCTGCGCGGCCAGGCGGCCGCCCGCGCCGGGCTTGTTGTCGACGATCACGGGCACGCCGAGCTGGGCCGCGAGCTTGTCGCCCACGATGCGCGCCACGCGGTCGGTGGCGCCGCCGGGGGCGTAGCCGACGACGATGCGCAGCGGGCTGTCGAGTGCGGCTTGGGCGGCCTGTGCGCGCGCGAGCGTGGGGGCGGCGATGGCCGCCACGAGGCCGGCCATGGCCAGCACGGTGGCGAGGCGGCGGCGAGCCGGGTTGAAGGAAGAAGCGAAAGCGGGGAGGGCGCGCGGGATCATGAAGGGTGTGTCCTTGTTGTCGATCGGTCGGTCAGTCGTTGGCCTGGAAGTTCACGGCCTTCATGATGCCGGCCCAGCGGGCAATGTCTTCGCGCATGGTCTTCACGAGCGCCTCGGGGCCGTCGGCCACGGGGTACATGCCGTTCTGCAGCAGCAGCTGGCGCACGTCGCGGCTGTTCACGGCGCGGATGATTTCGGTGCGCAGTTTCTCGGCGGTGGCCGCCGGCGTCTTCAGCGGCGCGTAGTAGGCGAACCACGCGGTGGCCACCACGTCCTTGTAGCCGCTCTCCACGAAGCTGGGCAGCTGCGGCATGAGCGGCGAGCGCTTGTCGCCGCTGGTGGCCAGCACCTTCACGCGGCCGGTGGGCAGCATCTGCTGCGCGCCGCCGATGGTGTCGAAGTACACGGGCACGGTGCCGCCCATCACGTCCTGGCGCGCGGGCGTGGAGCCGCGGTAGGGCACATGCACCATCTTCAGGCCGGCCGCGCGGTTGAGCATTTCACCCAAAAAGTGCGAGGGCGTGCCGGCGCCGTACGAGCCGAAGCTCACCTTGTCGCCCTGCGCCTTGGCCCAGGTGATGAACTCGGCCAGGGTGTTGGCGGGCACGTCCTTGTGCACGGTGAGCGCCAGCTCGAAGCGCGCGGCGTTCACGAGCGGCACGAAGTCCTTGATGGGGTCGTACGACAGGTTGCGATAGGCGCTGGGGAACATGGTCATCATGCTCGCGGTGCCCAGCAGCAAGGTGTGGCCGTCGGGCGGCGCGGTCTTCACGGCGTCCACGGCAATGCGGCCGGCCGCGCCGGAGCGGTTGTCGATGATGAGCGGGCCGAGCGAGTCGCGTACCTGGTGGGCAATGGCGCGGGTCAGCACGTCCTGCGTGCCGCCGGCGGGCACGCCGATGAGCACCTTGATCGGCTGGCCGGGGGTGAAGGGCGCGGGTTGCTGCTGCGCGAACGCAAGCGGTGCGAAGGATGCAAGGGGGGCAAGGGCCAGCCCGCCAAGGGTGGTCAGGGTGCGGCGGCGGGTCGGGTCGGGAAGCTGGGGCATCGTCAATCTCTCCGGGGTCTCGTTCGGCGTTCGGCAGGGTCTGTGCGTGGCCGGGGCGGGTGGCCGCGGCTGCGGACGATTCTGGAGACGCTACATTCGATTGATCAAATCAACCATCGCCCGGATTTACCCGGCCTTTTGAGACACCGCCCCATGACTGCCGAAGACGCCGCCACCCCGCCGCGCCGCCCGCTGGACGACCTGCTGCTGTACCGGCTGTCGCGCCTGCTCGCGGTGGCGGGCAGCATGGTGATCCGGCTGTGCGAGGGCCGCTTCGGCATCACGCGGCGCGAGTGGCGGCTGATCGCGGTGCTGGCCAGCCGGGGCGAGCTGGGCTCGTCGCAACTGGCCGAGCATGCGCAGCTGGACCGGGCGCGCACCTCGAAGGCGGTGGGCTCGCTGGTGGCCAAGCGGCTGGTGTCGCGCACGGCGCTGGCGGGCGACCGGCGGCAGGTGCGGCTGGGCCTCACGGCGACGGGGCAGGCGCTGTACGACGAACTCTTTCCGCTGGTGACGCGCATCAACGCCGAGCTGATGGGCACGCTCGACGCGGACGATGCCGCGCGCTTCGACGACGCGCTGCACCGGCTGCAGGCGCATGCCGAAACCATGGTGGCGCAGGCGGTGCTGCCCAAGGCCGACAGGGGGCGCCACGCGGCGGCGGCTGCTGCTGCGGCTGCAGGCCAGGGCAAGAAGAACAGCACGGCGCGCAGCGGCAAGGCCGTCAGTCCACCTTCATCCCGGTCGCCTTGACGATGCGGCCGTAGCGCGCCTGCGCCGTGGCCAGGCGCGTGGCGGCGGCGGCATCGGTTTCGGCCAGCGGCACCATGTCGAGCGAGGCCAGGCGGGCCTTCAGTTCGGGCAGGGCCAGCGCCTTGTGCAGCGCCTGGCGCAGGGTCTGCATCACGGGCTCGGGCGTGGCGGCCGGCACCATGGCGAGGTAGAGCACTTCGAACTCCAGGTCTTTCAGGCCCAGCTCGCCGACGGTGGGTACCTCGGGCAGCAGCGGCGCGCGCTGGCGGCCGGTGACGGCCAGGGCGCGCAGCTTGCCGCCCTGGATCTGCGGCAGCACGCCCGGCGTGGCGACGATGCCGGCCTGCACCTCGTTGCCGAGCATGGCCATCACGGCCGGGGCGTTGCCCTTGTAGGGCACGTGCACGATCTTCGCGCCGGTCGCGCTCGCGAAGATCTCGGCGGCAATGTGGCCCGGGCTGCCGTTGCCGGCCGAGCTGAAGGTGGCGGGCTCGGCCTTGGCCTGCGCGATGAAGTCGGGCAGCGTCTTGGCCTTCACCGAGGCGGCGGTGGTGAAGCTCAGGCCCGACGAGCTGAAGATCATCAGCGGCTTGAGGTCCTTGGCCGCGAAGGGCATCGACGCGTACAGGTGCGGGTTGACGGTGAAGGTGCTGTCGATGCCCAGCAGCACGGTGTAGCCGTCGGCCGCGCTCTTGGCCACGGCGTCGGCGCCGATGTTGCCGCCCGCGCCGGGGCGGTTGTCGACCACGAAGGGCTGCTTCAGGTCTTTTTGCAGCGCGTCGGCCAGCGCGCGCCCGAGGATGTCGATGGGGCCGCCGGCCGGGAAGTTGACGAGGAACTTCACGGGCTTGGCGGGGTAGCTCGCCTGGGCTTGCGCGGCCGGCGCGGCGAGGCCGAGGGCCAGCGCGGCGCAGGCGGCGGCGAGCGTGAGGCGGCGGCGCGCGCCAAAGGAAGAGGAAGGCTTCGAGGAAAAAATCGTGGTCATGGCTGCTGTGTCTGTCTCCGTATCCACGGCACTCTAGAAGGCTGCGCGGCGCGGCACAACTGAAGTCTCTTCCGTCAGCTATTCCCTCTGGTTATATTTGAAAGCACGTCGCCCCACTGGCTTCGAGGAGAACCGCATGTCAGCCATGAACTTTGAGCGCCTGAAGATGCGCCACCTGCAATGCCTCGTCATGGTGGCGCAGGAGCGCAACCTGGTGCGCGCGGCCGAGGCGCTGTCGCTCACGCAGCCGGCGGTGTCGAAGACGGTGGCCGAGCTCGAGGAGATCGTGGGCCGCCAGTTGCTGCTGCGCCGCCGCCGCGGCGTGGAGCTCACGCCGGCCGCCGAGGTGCTGGTGCGCCATGCGGTGTCGGCGCTGCGCGGCCTGCGCGAAGGCCTGGGCCTGGCCATGGACCAGCCCGAGGCCGACCAGCTGCGCGTGGCGGTGGGTGCCTTGCCGAACATGGCGGCGCATCTGCTGCCCGAGGCGGTCGCGCGGCTGCATGCGGCGCACCCGGCGATGCGCGTGCGCGTGGTGAGCGGTACCAACGCGCAGCTCATGACGCAGCTGCGCCAGGGCGAAATCGACCTCGTGCTCGGCCGGCTGGCGCAGGCCTCGGCCATGGCCGACCTGGCCTTCGAGCAGCTGTACAGCGAGGTGCTGCTGCTGGTGGTGCGCCCCGGCCATCCGCTGGCGTCGCGGCGCAAGCCCACGCTCGACGCGCTGGCCGCCTACCCGCTGGTGCTGCCGGTGTCGGGCACGCTGATCCGGCACACGGCCGACGCCTTCCTCATCGCGCAGGGGCTGGCGCTGCCGGCGCGGCTGGTGGAGGCGACCGACACCAGCTTTGCGGTGGGCCTGCTGCAGCGCTCCGACGCCGTGTGGTTCGCGCCGCAGGGCGCGGTGGAAGGCTTCGTGGCGCGCGGCGAACTCCAGCGCGTGGCCATCGACACGGCAAGCACCGAAGGCCCCGTGGGCGTGACCGTGCGGCGCGGCAGCGAGACGGGCGAGGGCGCGCGCCTGCTGCTGGACACCATCCGGGGCATTGCGGCCACGCGCGTTGCCTGAAGGGTTTCTTCAGGCTTCCTTCAGAATAGATCGAGCGCTCGGTCTAATAATTCGGGCATGACCGAATTCCGCGAGAACCACCGTGCGCAAAGTTGACCCCGAACGCCAGCAGGCCAAGCGCCGCCAGATCCTGGAGGCCGCGGGCGACTGCTTTGCGCGGCGCGGCTTTCATGCCACCACCACCGCCGAGATCTGCGCCGCCGCGGGCATGAGCCCGGGCAATCTCTTTCATTACTTTCCCAGCAAGAACGCGATCATCGAGGCCCTGGCCGAAGAGGAGTGGCGCGACACGGCCGCGTACTTCGCCGCGATCGACGACGACCCGGCCGACCCGCTGGAGGTGGTGCTGTCTTTTCTCGACGTGGTGATGGTCTTTGCCTCCGACCGCAGCTACTCGCGGCTGGCGCTGGAGGTGGCGGCCGAGACCCTGCGCAACCCCGTGGTCTGCGCCAGCGTGGCCGCGGGCGACACCGAAATGCGCGACGGCCTCGCGGCCCTGCTGCGCAAGGCCGCGGCACGCGGGCAGATCGACCCCGAGCTCGACCCCGTGCAATCGGCCAACTGGATCGCCGCGCTCATCGACGGCGTGTTCTCGCGCCTGGCGCTCGACACGGGCTTCGACCCGGCGCGCGAGGCGCCGATGCTGCGGCGTGTGGTGGGTCGCTTTCTCGCGAAGCCGGGGCGGGGCGCATGAACCACACCCCCGTTGCAGTCGAGCGCCAGTCGCTCGTCGATGCGTTGCGCGGCTTTGCGCTGCTGGGCATCCTGGTCGTGAACATCGCGGCCTTTGCCTCGCCGTACTACGGCCAGCCGCTGCCCGATCCGATGATGCGTTCGGGGCTGGACCGCGTGGCGGCCTTTGCCGTCGCCTTCCTGTTCGAGACCAAGTTCTACCTGCTGTTCTCGTTCCTGTTCGGCTACAGCTTCACGCTGCAGATGCAGTCGGCGCAGCGCAGCGGCAAGCCCTTCGTGCCGCGCCTGGCGCGTCGGCTGGTGGCGCTGTGGTGCATCGGCGCGCTGCATGCGGTGCTGCTGTTCCATGGCGACATCCTCACGACCTACGCGGTGCTCGGCGCCGTGCTGCTGGCGCTGCGCCACCAGAGCGACGCGGTGCTGGCGCGCTGGGCGCTGCGGCTGGTGCTGGCGACTGCGCTGGTGTGGGGTGCCATCGGCATGCTCGCGATGCTGGGCGGCCCGGCGACCGAAGACGTTCTTCGCACCGCGAGGGCCGACGCGGCCTCGGCACTCGCGGCCTACCGCGGCACGGCGGCGACGGTCATCCGTCAGCACCTGCGCGAGCTGTCGCAGGTGTGGATCGTGCTCGGGCTGGTGCAGGCGCCGATGGCGCTGGCGATGTTCTTCGCGGGCGTCATCGAGGGCCGCCGCAATCTCTTCGCACGGGCCGACCGCTACCGCCCGCTGTTCAAGCGCCTGCTGGTGCCCGGGCTGGTGCTGGGGCTGCCGGGCGCGGCCGTGTATGCGTGGACCGCGTCCGTTGTGCCGGGCTCGCGCTGGGACGTGCTGGGCCTGGCGGTCGGCGTCTTCACCTCGCCGCTGCTCACGGCGACGTACGTGGGCGCGATGATGCTGCTGTTCCAGTCGCGCTGGGGCGGTTGGCTGGCGGATGCGCTCGCGCCGGCGGGGCGCATGGCGCTGTCGAACTACCTGCTGCAGTCGGCGGTGTGCGCATGGCTCTTCCTGGCGTACGGGCTGCGGCTCATCGGCGAGCTCGGGCCGTTCATGAGCCTCATGGTCGCCTTCGGCATCTTCGGCGCGCAGATGCTGGTCAGCCGCTGGTGGCTGGCACGCTTTGCGTACGGCCCGGTGGAGTGGGTGCTGCGCGCCTTCACCAACCTCGAGTGGCCCGCCTTGCGGCGTATGCAAGGGTCACGTTGAACGACGAGAATGCCCTCGTTCCAACGAGGAGGATGCGCCGATGAGTTCCATGGAAGACGTGTGGGCCTACCGCGAAGAGACGCTCTACCCGCGCCTGTTCGGCCCCGAGCGCACCGGCATCTACGTGATGGACTTCGACGACTTCAAGGCGCTGGGCGCCGAAGACGTCGACCCGCGCTGGCTGCACCTGGGCGTGTTCGAGTTCGCACCCACGCCCGTGCGCAACACCTGGCTGTACGTGACCTCGGGCGGCTCCACGCCCTGGGAAACGGAGCCGGCCGACTACGACCCGGAAGACTATTCGTGGATCGGCTCCGAGCTGGTCATCGAAGTGCCGTCGCAGCCGCAGGACCAATGGGCCATCAAGCTGCTGCGCCGCCTGCTCGCCTACAACGTGCTGCTCGCGCACTCGCACTTCGGTGAAGACAAGCAGCCCTTCGACTACGGCGACCGCATTCCCGTCGGCGAAGCGATCCGCGAGAAGGGCACCGTGGTCCTGCGCCATGTGGTGCTGATGGAGCCGAAGCATTACCCCGCGACGGCGCAGCTCGATTCGGGCCGCTTCGACTTTTTGCACCTCGTCGGCATCAACGATTCCGAACGCGACTGGGCCAAGGCCCACAGCTCCGAGGCGCTGCTGCGCCTGCTCGAGGTGCATGGCGGCGCGCCGGTGACCGACGCGCGGCGCAAGGCGGTCGTTTGAGCCGCGCGAAAAGCGCGGCCGTCGCCGGCGGTGCCGAGCGTTCGCACGGGCGGGCGCTCGAGTTGGCCGAGTCGCTCGGCGCCATGGGCCCCATCGAGGTCAAGCGCTTCTTCGGCGGCTTCGGCCTCGTGCAGGCCGGCGTGCAGTTCGCCTTCGTGATGAAGGGCACGCTGTACCTGCGCGTGGACGACGCCACCCGGCCGGACTTCGAGCGCCTGGGCGCGGTGCCGTTCTCGTACGCGACCAGCGCCTCGACCGTGAAGGTTGCGAGCTACTACGAGGCGCCGGTCGATGCGCTCGAAGACCCGCACGCCTTGCGCGACTGGGCGACGAAGGCGCTGGCGAGTGCGCTGGGTGCGCGCAAGCCCGCGCGCCGCAAGCCGGCGGCCAAGGCTATCTAGTCGATTCCTCAGCGCGACAGCAGCGTCGACAGCTGGAACACCGCAAAGCCCAGCAGCAGCGCGCCCGACAGCTTGTTGATGCCTTGCAGCACGCGCGCGCCGAGCTTGTGCCGCACCATCGACACGATGCTCGACAGCCCCAGCCACCACAGCGCCGAGCCGAGGAACACCCCCATCACCATCGTGAGCGCCGCACCGCTGCCGCTGCCCACGTGGCCGCTGCCGAGCGAAGCGAACACCGCGACGAACGACAGGATCGTCATCGGGTTGGCCAGCGTGAGCACGAACACCGACAGCAACGCCTTCAGCGGCGTGGCCGCGTCTTCCGCAGCCCGGGCCTGCGTGGCCGCCGGCGCACGCAGCAGCTGCACGCCCATCCACGCGAGAAAGGCCGCGCCACCGAGTGCCAGCGGCACGCGCGCAGCCACCATCGTCGACACCACGGCCGACACGCCGAACGCACCGATGGCGCCGTAGCAGGCGTCGGCCAATGCGGCGCCGAGGCCGCTGAGAAAGCCGATCGTGCGGCCATGCGCGAGCGTGCGCTGGATGCACAGCAGGCCGATGGGGCCGACGGGTGCGGCGATCGAGAGCCCGATGACGAGGGCCTTGAGAAAGAGAGGGAAGTCCATGCCGACGATTGTTCGGCGAGGCCTGCATGGCGAGAATGGCGAAATTCAGGCGCGCGGCATGCCTTGCCTGAAATCGGAAGCGAAACTCTCAATCGGGCCTGAAATCCATGGAAATCGACGCCAAGAACTGGCAGATCCTCGATGCGCTGCAGCAGGACGCGCGCACCTCGCTCACGGCACTCGCACGGCAGGTGGCGCTGTCGGTGCCTTCCACCTCCGAGCGCGTGAAGCGCCTCGAAGAGGCCGGCGTCATCGAGGGCTATCGCGCCGTGGTGCCACCGCGCAAGGCGGGCTACACCGTCACCGCGCTGGTCGGCATCACGACCGCGCAACCCGACAAGGCCCGGCTGCTGAAGCTGCTCGGCAGCCGGCGCGAAGTGCTCGAGTGCTTTCACGTCACGGGGCAGGACTCGTACGTGCTGAAGGTGGTCGCGCGCGACATCGAACACCTCGAATCCTTCGTGAGCAGCATCAACCACCTGGGCGAGACGCGCACGTCGATCGTGATGTCGGTGCCGATCGCGGCGCGCGCGGTGGCGGCGCCGGCGGGCACGGTGCCCGACTGAGGCGCGCCTCTCTCTCCACAAAAAAAGGTCCGCACCAGGGCGGACCGAATGGACCCGCCTGACGGGCTCCTGGAGAAACGGAACATCCGCGGGCGCAGGGCCGCCCGCGGTCATTCACTCACTTGCTTGCTTCTTTGCGCGTGACAGTCTTCCCTGATCAGAACGAGTGGCGCAGCCCGACGTCGTAGCCCGTCGAGGTCTTGGGCACGAACACCCCGGTGTTCACGAAGGCAGGGCCGCCGACCGTGAGCGCCGCGCCGTTCTTGTTGCTGATGCGCGCGACGGTGGCGTACAGCGCGGTGCGCTTGGACAGGTTGTGGATGTAGCCGATGGCCAGCTTGTTGGCCTTGGGGTCGGCGACCGACGGCGTGAACGGCAGGTTGACGGCGTTGAGGTCGTACTTGACCTGCGAGTACGAGGCACGGATCAGGCCCGGGCCGACCGGCGCGGTCACGCCGATCAGGTAGCCCGTGAGGTCGACGTCCGGCACGCCGCCGACCAGCGGCGTGACCGCGTAATCGCGCGTTTTCTTGATTCGCGACAATTCGCCGAACAGCTTGACCACGCCGAAATCGTAGGAGCTGCCGAGATTGAAGGTCTTGACGTTATCGGTGGTGCCCGCATAGAAATTGTCGGCCGCCGTGCTGTTGCCATACGACACGGCCACGTCGAACGGGCCATTGGCATAACCGACACGCCCGCCCAGGTAACGCCCTGCGCGCGATGCGGCCGAATTGCCCGAATTGAGCGCGCCCGCCGTATTGACGCCGGGCGGCGTGGCCGTGCCAGGGTCGTATTTGGTGTTTTCATGCAGCGCGTACATGAATTGACCGTAAAAGCCGCCGAGATTCTTCGGCAGGAAATAGCCGATCGAATTGCTGGCGCGGTTGTAATTGAGGTCGCCGCCGAACCCGCCCGAGCCGCCGCCGGCATTCGTGTTGGCGGCGGTGAAGATCAGGCTGCGGCCCACGCCGACGATGCCGAAGGGGTCGAACACGATGTCGTTCCAGGCCGTCGGCACGTAGTCGCGGCCCAGGCGCAATTCACCGAAACCGCCCGACAGGCTGACCGTGGAACGGCGCTGGAAGGTGGTGATGCCGGTCTTGCCGTCGTCGGGGCTGATCGGCGCCTCGAGCCAGAAGCTGGCCGCAAGCCCGCCGCCCAGGTCCTCGGTGCCGCGAAAACCCAGCCGGCTCGTGGAATAGCCGCCCGAGCTCAGCGCGGTCTGGCTCGCGGTGCGCGTGCCCTGGTTCACGTAGAACGGGTTGAACAGCGTGGCGCCGTTCATGTCCTGCGATTTGGACGAGTAATTGCTGATGCCCGTGTCCACCACGCCGAATAGCGTGACGGAAGACTGCGCATTGGCGAATCCGACCCCGAACAGTGCGGCGGCCGTGAGGAATTGTCTTTTCATTGTTGCCCTTGAATTGAATATGAAATTCATCGCTCCCACGCACCGCGTTGGAGCTCCGGTTCGGCATGCGGAAATAAATTCAATTGATTTCTTCTGCCTTCCGCATGGTTCATGCGTCTGGGCAAATCATATCGATCGATTGCGACAGAAAAAGACTGAAACCGCCTTTTTCAATTACGTTTTCCGTGCAGCCGGGTTACGAATTGGAAAGCTCCGTTTGCCGCTTGCAGAGAATTGATGAATTGGTCTTCATCCTGTCGTTTTTGTAATTGAACCGTTCGCGCGGCGACGGTCCGAATTTCTAGCGTGTCGGCATGGCGAAGCAAAACCGCCATCGCCGAAGCGGATGGTCCTCTTCGGTGTTCAACGAAGGAGATGACACATGACGAACAGGAAGATGGCCTTTGCGCTGGCGGCGATGGCCGCCGCAGCGCTCCCGCTGGTGGCTGGCGCACAAACCAGCCAGCAGCACGTCGAGGGGCCGGCGCATTTCGCGGCGACCGAAGCCGGCATCAAGGAGCACCCTGAAAACGCCGGCCCGGGCAAGACCGACGCCCAGGTGGTGGCCGAACTGCGCGCCGCGCAGCAAAGCCCCGAGTGGGCCGGCGTGCTGCGCTGGGGCGCACCGATCCCCGTGAAGGCCACGCAGCCCCGCACGCGCGCGGAGGTGGTGGCCGAGCTGGAGCGCGCGCAGTCGCAACCGGGCTGGGAGCGCGCCTCGCGGCTGGGGGCACCGATGGTGCTGCCTGCGGCGGCGCCTGCGCGGTAGGGGAGAAGAAAGAAGACGGCGGCGGGAGCTTCAGCCCGCCGTCGCGCCCTGCATCACCGCCGGCTGCCCCATCGCCGGATCGTTGCCCTCGAAGCGCATCTTCGGCAGGAACTGCGGGTACTCGCGCTGCATGAAGTCGATGACGCCTTCGCGCACGTGGCAGCGCAGATCGAAGGCGAGGCCGGAGGTCGCTGCGGTGCAGAGCACGCGGACCTGCATGGTGCGTTCGGTGGCGTCGGTCACGCGCAGGTTGAAGAAGCGGCCGTCCCACTCGGGCGCGGCCTTCACGAGGCGCTCGACCTCGGCGCGCAGCGGCGCCAGCGGCGTGCCGTAGTCCAGGTAGAAGAAGACCGAGCCGAGCAGTTCGGCCGAGTGGCGGGTCCAGTTCTGGAACGGCTTCTCGATGAAGTAGGTGAGCGGCAGGATGAGGCGCCGGTCGTCCCAGATGCGCACGACCACGAAGGTGCCGGTGATTTCCTCGACGCGGCCCCATTCGCCCTCGACCACGAGCACGTCGTCGATGCGGATCGGCTGCGACAGCGCGATCTGCAGGCCGGCGATGAGGTTGCTGAAGACGGGCTTGGCCGCCAGGCCCGCCACGATGCCGATCACGCCGGCCGAGGCCAGCAGGCTGGCGCCGACCTGGCGCGCGCCCGGGAAGGTCATGAGCATCATGGCGCCGCCGGCCACGACGACGACCGACATGGCGGTGCGCGCGAGCACGCGGGTCTGCGTGAGCACGCGGCGCGCCTGCAGGTTGTCGGAGATGTCCGAAGGGTGCTGCGCGAGCACGCCGTCGGCAAAGCCGCTGATGGCCTTGAGCACGAACCAGGTGCTGGCCGCGATGAGCAGCAGCCCCGTGAGATGTCGCACGCTGCCGATGAAGCGCAGGTCGTCCGGCGCCGCCTGCCACACCATCATGAGCGCCGCCAGCGGCAGCACCAGCCGCGCGGGGGCGGTGCAGTTGAGCACCATCGCATGCACGGCGGGCGCCGGGCGGGTGATCCGCCTGAGGACCATGCCCCCGATGCGGTGGGCGAGAAGGGCGAGGGGCGCGGCGATCAGGGCGGCAATCCAGGTGCCGAACCAGGGGTGTGCGAGGAGCTCTTGGGTCATCAGGCGGGGGTGGTCCTTGCTTCTGGGGTGTTGTCGTTCAGTGGTTGAAGAATGCGCGCTGCGTCGTCGCGCAGCTGCGTGGCGAGCGCCGTGGCCAGGTCGAGCCGGCGCACCAGCCAGGGGCTGATGTCGTTGTCGAACGGGTCAGGCAGTGGAATGGGGCCGCCGACGGTGGTGGCCCCCGTGCTCTCGGGGTGAGAGGGCCCTGCGATCGGAATGGTTCCCAGGGCGGCCTCGATGCGTTGCGCGGTGCGCACGAGCGGGCCTTCGATGTCGCCCGGCGTGAGACGGTCGCGCCGCAGCACGAGCATCGACTTCACGGCGCTGAGCTGCGCGAGCAGCTGGTAGCTGTGGGCCTGCAGATGCTCGAGCGGTTCGAGCGGCGGCTGCACAGCGCGCGGTTCGGAGAGCGAGCGCTGCGTGGCCTGCACGAGCGCCGAGAGGCTGTCGTAGGCCTCGCGGCGCGCGAGCCGCCATTCGAGTTCGGGGCTGCTCTGGATGGCCTGCAGCTGGCCCAGCCCGAGCGCGAGCCGCGCATGGCGCGCCTGCGCGGTGAGCACGCGCGCCACCAGCGCCGGAATCTGCGTGCGCTCCCACGAGGGCAGCACGTAGCAGAAGCCCCAGGCCAGCGCGGCGCCGATGAGCGTGTCGGCGATGCGCTCGAACAGCGCAAAGATGGGCGCGGTGCCGGTGTTCAGCATGTGGGCCTGCAGCAGGCCCAGCACGGTGGCGGCCACGGCGGTGACGAGGTAGCGCCGCACCGCGAAGCTGTGGGCAATGGCCTGCGCGATGGTCACGGTCACCAGCAGCATCAGCGCCGACGGGTGCGCCGACAGCAGGCCCACCGCGAGCACGCAGCCCAGCAGCGTGCCGGCGACGCGGCTGTTGCGCCGCTCCAGGGTCTGCGAGAGGCTGCCGCGCAGCACGACCACGATGGTCAGCAGGATCCAGTAGTCGTGCGAGCCCCAGGGCATCGACACGGCGATGCCGTAGCCGGCTGCGATGGCCAGCGCGGCGCGAATGGCGTGGCGCAGCGGCGGCGCGTCCCAGCGCCACAGCGCGAGGAAGGGGCGCAGCGACCAGTCGGTCGGGCTCACGAAGAGCTGCCAGTTGGCGCGCACCACGGCCAGGTTGGGCTCGGCGTCGCCGCGCGCCATGGCCGCCAGGCGCAGCACCTCGTCGTTGATGTGGCCGATGCGGCTGGCCAGTCCGCGCGCGAGCATGGCGGCCGAGGGGCCCATCTGACCGTGCGTGTCTTCGTCGTCGGCCGTCACGTGGATGGCGGCCAGGCGCGGCCGGCGGTCGGCCACGGCGGCGGGGTGGCGGCGCATGAGCAGCGCATCGGCCAGGCCGGCCGTTTCGTCGGCCAGCTCTTCGAGGATGCGGCGCATCTCGACCAGCGCCTGCGCGTGCGACGGATGGGCGCGCAGGGCGTCCAGGTCGAGCTCGCTGGCAAGCAGCTGGTCGCGCATCTCGAGCACGATGACGAGCATGCCGGCCAGTCGCTGGCGGCGCGGCGTGCGCGGCGACTCGAGCACGATGTCGCGCGTGGCCTGCAGCTGGTCGGCCAGCGCGGCCTGCTCGCGCAGCAGTTGGCCCAGCAGCGAGGCGGGGGTGTCGCGGATGTCGCGGGTTTCGTCCTGCGGCGTGAACTGGCTGGCCTCGGTGCGCATGAGCGCGGCCAGCGAAAACAGCACGTCGGCGATCGACTGCGTGCGAAAGCGTCCGTTGAGCAGCAGGTTGGCCAGCGTGGCCCACACCACGTACAGGCCGGCGCCCAGGCCGAATTCGGTGGTGCGCGCGATGGCGTCCGACAGCCCGGTGGGCGCGGGCGTGGCCATGGAGAAGACCATCGAAAACATCACCGCGATGGCGATGGGAATGCCGCGCTTGCCCCAGGCCATGGCCACGAAGGCCATGAAGGTGGCGGGCACCAGCAGCAGCCCGAGGCGGATCGGTGCGCCGTGCAGCATCTGCACTGCGAAGAACAGCGGCAGGCCGATGAGCGGCGCCGGCAGCATCTGGAGGAACTTGCCGCGGCGCGGGCCGGGCAGGTCGGGCGGCGCCGTGACGATCACGCCGGTGGCGGCGGCCGAAGCGGCCAGGGTGCCCAGCCACAGGTGCACCCCGCCCGAGATCACGAGCAGGCCGAGCGCGACGGTGAGCCCGCTCGCGACGTAGTGGCTCAGCGCAATGCGCAACGCCGCGCGAACCCGCGCGGCGGCGCCCGGCCCCGTCATCACTTGGCGGAGGCGTCGCCCTCGGCGGGCGCCTCGCGCTTGATGCGGGTGAGCTTGCGCGGGGCGGCCGGCGCGGCGGGGGCTGCGGCGGCCGGGGCTTCGGCGCTGCCGTCGAGCGGGGCGGCCGTGGCTTCGGTCACGGTGCTGCGGGCGTACAGGTCGACCGAGGCGTCGGCGGGGCTCGACCTGGTCGAGGCCGAGACGGCGCGCACGCGGTCGCTGGCGCGCAGCTTGTCGTCCACGTTGGCGAACTTGGAGTACTTGGCGAGCAGCGGCACCAGCTGGCCGTACACGCGCGGGGCGCCGGCCAGGCATTCGCGCTGGTCGAGGAACTCGGGCTCGCCCGTGAAGTTGCCGATGAGGCCGCCGGCCTCGGTCACCAGCAGCGAGCCGGCGGCCACGTCCCAGGGGTTCAGGCCGGTTTCGAAGAAGCCGTCGGTGAAGCCTGCGGCCACGTAGGCCAGGTCGAGCGCGGCGGCGCCGGGGCGGCGCAGGCCGGCCATGCGGGGCATCATGTCCGCCATGATGGCCAGGTACTGCTTGAAGTTGTCGCCGGTGCGGAACGGGAAGCCGGTGGAAATGAGGCACTCGCTGAGCTTCACGCGCTTGGACACGCGGATGCGGCGCTCGTTCATGTAGGCGCCGCGGCCCTTGGTGGCCGTGAACAGGTCGTTGCGCGACGGGTCGAAGACGACCGCCTGCTCGATCTTGCCGCGCACCGACAGCGCGATCGACACGCAGTAGACCGGGAAGCCGTGGATGAAGTTGGTGGTGCCGTCGAGCGGATCGATGATCCAGACGAATTCGGAGTCTTTGGCACCGTATTCGGTGCCCGATTCTTCGGCCAGGATGCCGTGCCCCGGGTACGCGCCCAGCAAGGTCTCGATGATGACCTTTTCGCTGGCGTGATCGACTTCGGTGACGAAGTCGTTGACCTGCTTCTGGGAGATGCGCACGGCCTCGACGTCGAGGGCGGCGCGATTGATGATGGCGCCGGCGGCGCGTGCGGCCTTGACGGCCACATTGAGCATGGGATGCAGGTTGGGGGACGACATTCTGGATTGTGAGAAGAACGGGTGGGAGAGGTCCCCAAGAATGCAATCTGGGCGACCCTGCGGTCCGGCGATGCGGGCGGCGAGAATCGGGCATTTTACCGGCTCAGCCCGTTTGTGTCTTCCCCACCCGTCATGCGCACCCGTTTCATCCTCATCCAAACCAGCCACGCCGGCAATGTGGGCGCCGCCGCCCGCGCCATGAAGACCATGGGTTTCGACGACCTGGTGCTGGTCGCGCCGCGCTGGGCCAACGTGCTGCGGCGCGAGGAAACCATCCAGCGCGCCAGCGGCGCCCTGGACGTGCTGAATAACGCCCGCATCGTCGAAACGCTCGATGAAGCCCTCGACGGCGTGACCCACCTGTGCGCCACGGCCATGATCCCGCGCGACTTCGGCCCGCCCACGCGCACGCCGCGCGAGCACCTGGAGCCGCTGGCCACGCAGGGCGACCAGCACGTGGCCTTCCTGTTCGGCTCCGAGCGCTTCGGCATGCGCAACGAGGACGTCTACCGCTGCAACGTGGCCCTGAGCATCCCGACCGATCCGAAGTTCGGCTCGCTGAACCTGGGCGCGGCCATCCAGGTGGTGGCCTACGAATGGCGCCTGGCGCTGGGCGGCTACGGCGTGCGCGAGGCCATCGCCCCGGTGCAGGCGGCCGACGCGCAGGCCGTGGCCGGCATGCTCGACCACTGGGAACGCTCGCTGGTGGACATCGGTTTTCTCGACCCGGCGGCGCCCAAGAAGCTCATGCCGCGGCTGCAGCAGCTGTTCAACCGCGCGCAGCCCACGCCCGAGGAAATCCACATCCTGCGCGGCATTGCCAAGGCCATGAGCGACGCGACCCGGCCGCCGCGCGACAGCTGAACCGTCACAAAACCCCATCGCGCGTAAGCGAAGACGCCCGGCTTTAGACTGCCCGGCCCCTATCGATATAACGACAACAAAGGCAGCGATGTTCTCTCGACTGCGCGCCGACATCCGGTGCATCCTCGAACGCGACCCGGCCGCCCGCAGCGCCTGGGAAGTGATCACGGTCTACCCCGGCTTCCATGCCGTGGTGCTGCACCGCTGGGCGCACGCCTGTTGGACCCACGGTTTCAAGTGGCCGGCCCGCTTCATCTCCCACTGCGCGCGCGCGTTCACGGGCATCGAGATCCACCCGGCCGCCAAGATCGGCGAACGCGTGTTCTTCGACCACGCCATGGGCGTGGTGGTCGGCGAAACCGCCGAGATCGGCGACGGCTGCACCATCTACCAGGGCGTGACGCTGGGCGGCACCTCGCTCTACAAGGGCACCAAGCGACACCCGACGCTGGGAAAGAACGTGGTGGTGAGCGCGGGCGCCAAAGTGCTGGGCGGCTTCGTCGTGGGCGACGGCGCCAAGATCGGCTCCAACGCGGTGGTCATCAAGCCGGTGCCGGCCGGGGCGACCGCGGTGGGCATTCCGGCGCGCATCATCCCGTCGAAGGAGGGCGAGAGCGCCGACGTGGCCGCGCCGCAGAAGTTCTCGGCCTACGGCATCACGCAGGACGACGACCCGCTGAGCCAGGCCATGCGCGGCTTGATCGACAACGCCTCGAGCCAGGAGCACCAGATCGCGCTCCTGTGGCAGGCCATCGAGAAGCTGTCGGCGCAGCCGGGCACCAAGGACTGCGTGCCGGGCGATGCGGCGCGCGGCGAGTCGTTCGAGGCCGACAAGCTGACGCAGCTGATCGGCAAGTAAGAGGCGATCGACCGGCGCCTCAGCCGGCCCGCTTGCCCGGCGCGTGCAGCGTGCCGTGCACGTGCCCCGCGTGCTGGCCGAAGGTCTCGGGCGAGAGTGCGGCGGTGTCCAGCTCCTGCAGGATGCCGCAGGCGCTCGCCGATTCGGGGCCGCCGCACTGCAGGCGCAGCGCCTTCAGCTGCTTTTCGAGCGTCTTCAGCTCGGCGATGCGCGAGGCCACGTGGCCGATGTGGTCGTCCAGCAACTGGTTCACCTCGCCGCAGTCGTCCTGCGGCGCATCGCGGAATTTCAGCAGGCTGCGGATCTCGTCGAGCGTCATGTCCAGCGAGCGGCAGCGGCGGATGAAGCCCAGGCGCTGGGCATGCTCGTCGTCGTAGATGCGGTAGTTGCCGTCGGTGCGCGCGGGCGCGGGCAGCAGCTGTTCGCGCTCGTAGTACCGGATGGTTTCGACCGGCGTGTTCGTGGCCTTGGCCAGTTCACCGATTTTCATGATGCGGCATCTCAAGGAAGTGGCAATCAACGGTTGACTCTACACCTGCTTCAGGGTTTCCAATGGAACGCATGACGAATCAGACCACCCTGAATCAGCCGGTGCCACGCGCTGCGCCGCATGACCACGCCCATGACCACGGGCACAGCCACGGACATGACCACGCGCACGACCATGCACACGATCACGCCCCCGCCGCGCCGGCAACGGCCTGCTGCGGCAGCGCGGTGTGCGGCAGTACGCCGGCGTCGGCCGAGCCGGCCGACCTGCCGAAGGGCGCCGTGCTGTTTCGCATTCCCACCATGGACTGCGCGGTCGAAGAGTCCGAAATCCGCCGTGCCCTCGAGCCCGTCGCGGGCGTGAAGGCCCTGCGCTTTCGCCTGAGCGAACGCACGCTGGCCCTCACGACCGAAGACGGCGCGCTGCCCGCCGCGCTCGACGCCATCCGCCAGGCGGGCTTCAAGCCCGAGCCGGTGGCATCGTCGGCGGGGCAGAAGGCCGAGCCCGCGCGCTTCGCCGGCATGTCGACCGGCCTGGCACGCCTCGTGGCCGCGCTGGTGCTGGCCATCGCCGCCGAGACCGTGTCCTTCCTGGCGCTCGACGGCGTGGGCTTCATGGCCGCCGAGATGGGCCTCGCGCTCGCGGCCATCGCGCTGGCCGGCCTGGACACCTACAAGAAGGGCTTCGCCGCGCTGGTGCGCGGGCGCCTCAACATCAACGCGCTGATGGCCGTCGCCGTCACGGGCGCCTTCATCATCGGCCAGTGGCCCGAGGCCGCGATGGTGATGGCGCTGTACGCCATCGCCGAGCTCATCGAGGCCCGCGCCGTCGACCGTGCGCGCAACGCCATCCAGAGCCTGCTCGCGCTCGCGCCCGAACAGGCCGAGGTGCGGCAGCCCGACGGCAGCTGGCAGACCGTGCGCGCCGACGCGGTGGCGCTCGATGCCGTGGCCCGCATCCGCCCCGGCGAGCGCGTGCCGCTGGACGGCGTGGTGCTCGAAGGCACCAGCGCCATCGACCAGGCGCCGGTCACGGGCGAGAGCATCCCGGTCGACAAGGCCGCGGGCGACGCGGTGTTTGCAGGCACCATCAACCAGACCGGCGCGCTGGTGTTCCGCGTGACGGCCGTAGCGGCCAACACCACGCTCGCGCGCATCATCCACGCGGTGGAAGAGGCGCAGGGTTCGCGCGCGCCCACGCAGCGCTTCGTCGACAGGTTCGCCGCCATCTACACGCCCACCGTCTTCGTGCTGGCGCTGGCCATCGCGGTGCTCACGCCGTGGCTGCTGGGCTGGACCTGGGTGCAGGCCGTCTACAAGGCGCTGGTGCTGCTGGTCATCGCCTGCCCGTGCGCGCTGGTCATCTCCACGCCCGTGACGGTCGTGAGCGCGCTGGCCTCGGCCGCGCGGCGCGGCATCCTCATCAAGGGCGGCACCTACCTCGAAGAGGCGCGCAAGCTCAAGGCCGTGGCGCTCGACAAGACCGGCACCATCACCGAAGGCAAGCCCAAGCTGGTCGAGTCGGTGCTGATCGACAAGGCGGGCAGGGATGAAGGCGCGGCCTACGCACTAGCCGCCAACATCGCCGGTCGCTCTGACCACCCGGTGTCGAAGGCCATCGCCCAAGGCCTGGGTGGGGCGGTCGAAGAAGTCGGCGACTTCACCGCGCTGCCCGGACGCGGCGTGCAGGCCACGCATGCGGGCCAGAGCTACGTGCTGGGCAACCACCGCTTGATCGAAGAGCGTGGCCTGTGCTCCCCGGAACTCGAAATCGAACTGAAGCGCCACGAAGAAGCCGGCCGCACGGTGACGCTGCTGGCATCTGAAAAGTCGGTGCTGGCGCTGTTTGCCGTGGCCGACACCATCAAGCCCTCGTCGCAAGCCGCCGTGGCCGAGCTGCGCGCGCTGGGCGTGACGCCCGTGATGCTCACCGGCGACAACACCGCCACTGCGAAGACCATCGGCGCGCACGCCGGCATCGACGACGTGCGAGGCAACCTGTTGCCCGAAGAAAAGTTGGGCGCCATCCAGGCGATGCAGCAGCGCTACGGCGCCGTCGCGATGACCGGCGACGGCATCAACGACGCCCCCGCACTGGCCAAGGCCGACATCGGCTTCGCCATGGGCGGCGCCGGCACCGACACCGCGATGGAAGCGGCCGACGTGGTCATCATGAACGACGACCTGCGCCGCATCCCCGAGACCATCCGCCTGTCGCGCCGCGCGCACGCGGTGCTGTGGCAGAACATCACCCTCGCGCTCGGCATCAAGGGCGTGTTCTTCGTGCTCGCGGTGTTCGGCAGCGCGACCATGTGGATGGCGGTGTTCGCCGACATGGGGGCGAGCCTGCTGGTGGTGGCGAACGGGTTGCGGTTGATGCGGACCGAAAAGCAGGAATAGCGCAGCGCGGAGGAGGCGGCCTCGGAGAAGAGGGCTGAAGCGAGCGCCTGCCGGTCAACGCCTCACTCGGCACGCCAGACGAGGTGCAGGTCGCCATCTACGAATCCCAGAGAGACCGCGCGAGCAGCCTTCAGGCGCGAAGCGCCCGCAGACGCGGCGTCCAAGTAGCGAAGAATCATCTGCGAGATGGCCTGCAGGCCTGCCTCCCAGTCTGGCCCCACCGCTTCGCTCGCGATCTCGAAACGTGGCGGTGAGGACATGAAGATGTCGTCGCAGGCCCAGTCGGAATCTTCCGGGTCGTAGGTTGGAGCACCCACGAGTTCGAGGTCGTAGGTCGTCGAACTGTCGTAGAGGTTGAAGTGAAAAGCGGCGATGCCTTCAGGCAGCGGCGCAGACAAGACGGAATCGATCCAGGCGGCCAGATCGGCGAACAGAGGGGTGTTCATGAGGCTGAAGTGGCTGAGTTTTGGATCATGCGCATTCGGATTTTTAGCACGGCCTTGAGGCGTCTGGGCTCACCTGCGCGCCGCCCACGTCTCCAACGGCCCCCGCGCCGCGTTGCACATCTGGATCGAGCCGGGCGCGCCGAACTAACATCGGGCGAGTTTTTTCCCCAGGCCTCACGACCGTTCCGCCCATGTCCGTCACCACCCTCCTGCTGCAACTCGTCGTCATCCTCACCACCGCGCGCCTGTGCGGCTGGGTGCTGCGCCATGTGGGGCAGCCGAGCGTGGTGGGCGAGATGGCGGCGGGGCTGATGCTCGGGCCGGCGGTCATGGGCCTGCTGTTCCCGTCGCTGCATGCGCAGCTGTTCGCCAAGGAGTCGCTGCAGGGGCTGTCGTCGCTGGCGACGGTGGGGCTGGTGCTGTTCATGTTCGTGGTGGGCCTGGAACTGCGGGCCACGCGCAACATGCGCGCGCAGCTGCAGGCGGCCGGCGCGGTGGGCGTGCTCAGCGTGCTGGTGCCGCTGGTGCTGGGCCTGGCGATCTCGCCGGCGCTGCACCCCACGCTCGCGCCGGCCGGCGTGGGCTTCTGGCCCTTCGCGCTGTTCATGGCGGCGGCGCTGTCGATCACGGCCTTCCCGGTGATGGCGCGCATCCTGAAAGACCGCGGCATGACGCGCACGCCCTTCGGCCAGCTCTCGCTGAGCGCGGCGGCGGTGGTCGACGTGTTCGCGTGGATCCTGCTGGCCTTCGTGGTCGCGCTGGTGGGCACCAGCGACGGCTACGCGGGCCTGATCAAGATCACGGTCGGCGTGGTGGTGATGCTCACGGTGCTGTTCCTCGGGCTGAAGCCGGCCTTTGCGTGGCTGCTGCGCGTGAAGGCGCCCGACGGCGAGCCGTCGACCACGCTGATGGCCGCGCTCATGATCGGCCTGCTGGTCACGGCGCTGCTGACCGAGTGGCTGCACCTGCACGCGGTGTTCGGCGCCTTCCTGTTCGGCGCCTGCCTGCCACGCGACGACCGCCTGCTGCGCTCGCTGAGCGAGCGCATCGAGCCGATCTCCATCGTGGTGCTGATGCCGCTGTTCTTCGCGCTCGCGGGGCTGGGCACCACGGCCAACGCGTTCTCGGGCGCGAGCCTGGGTGCGATGCTGCTGATCGTGGGCGTGGCCACCGTGGGCAAGATCGCGGGCGGCGCGGCCGGCGCGCGCATCGCCGGCTACAGCTGGCGCGACAGCCTGGCCACCGGCTCGCTCATGAACGCGCGCGGGCTGATGGAGCTCATCGTCATCAAGATCGGCCTGGACGTCGGCCTGATCGGCCCCGAGCTCTTCACGATGCTGCTGGTGATGGCGCTGGCCACCACCGCGATGACCGGGCCGCTGATGACGCTGTGCGTCGGCCGCAAGCCGAAGCCCGCCGAGACGGCGGCGCACGCCGAGCCCTGAACCCCTTCAGCCGCTGCGGCGCACGCTGAACCCGATGCGCGTCTGGCCGCCCTGGCTCGACGCGAACACCTGCCCGCCGTGCATGCGCGCGATCGCCTCGACGATCGACAGCCCCAGCCCGTGGTGGCGCGTGGAGCCGTCGCGCGCCTGGGCCGCGCGGTAGAAGCGCTCGAACAGGCGCGGCAGCGCCTCGGGGTCGATCGGCGCGCCGCGGTTGATCACGGCGATGGTGTGGTGTTCTCCGCCAGGGGCGGCCGCGATCTCGATGCGCAGCGTCGAGGCCGGTTCGGCAAAGCGGATCGCATTGCCCAGCAGGTTGAAGAGGGCGCGCCGGATCAGCCCCGCGTCCACCTCGGCCACGGCCTCGCCGCTCACTTCGGCGCGCAGGCCGGCCTCGTCGAGCATGGCGTCGTAGAAGTCGATCACGTCGCGCGCCTGCTCCGCCAGGCTCACCGGGGCCATCGAGCGCGCCGAGGTGCCGCGGTCGGCCTTCGAAAGAAACAGCATGTCGGTCACGATGCCCGACAGCCGCCCCATCTCCTCGAGGTTGGAGGCCAGCACGGCCTGCAGCTCCTCGTTGCTGCGCGGGCGGGTGAGCGCCACCTCGGTCGAGCCCAGCAGGTTGGCCAGCGGCGTGCGCAGCTCGTGCGCCACGTCGGCGTTGAACGACTCCAGCTGCACGTAGGCGCGCTGCACCCGTGCCAGCAGCGCGTTGAACTGCGTGATCCAGGGCCGCAGCTCCTGCGCGAAGGCGCCGGGGTCGATCGACTGGTGGACGTGGTCGGGCGTGATGGCCGCGGTGCGCTCGGCCAGTGCCTTCAGCGGCCGCAGCCCGCGCCGCACCAGCCACATGCCGGTGAGCGACACCAGCGCCGTGCCCAGCACCACCGCGCCCAGCAGGGTCCAGGCCAGGCGCTCGAGCAGCCGGGAGTCCTGCGCGATGTTCACGCCGACCTGCACCGACAGGTCGGTGTGGAAGTCGCCGTTCTGCCAGGGCACGACGATGGCGCGCCGCAGCCAGCGGCCCTGCGGCGGCGGCGTGGACTGGAACAGCGGCTTGCCGGCGTTGGCGATCGACAAGGTCACGTCGTCCTGCATCGAGAAGAAGTCATCGAGCTTGTGCCGCAGAAAGACGAGGTCGCCGCCTTTCTCGGCCTCCTTGAGCAGGTGCTCGACGAGCACCGTCTTCTGGTCGAGCGCATCGCGCTGCTTGGCGCCGAAGCTCCAGGCGGTCACGAGGTAGATGGCCAGGCAGATGATGCTCAGGCCGGACAGCGTCTGCGCGGCGAACCAGAACGAGAGCCGGCTCTGGATCGAATGCGGCTTCGGGCTCATGCCCAGGAGCGGTCTTCGAGTACGTAGCCCATGCCGCGAACGGTGTGCAGCAGCTTCACGTCGAAGGGGTCGTCGATCTTGCTGCGCAGGCGGCGGATCGCCACCTCGACCACGTTGGTGTCGCTGTCGAAGTTCATGTCCCACACCTGCTCGGCGAGCGTGGAGCGCGACAGAATCTGGCCGCGCCGGCGCAGCAGCACCACCAGCAGCGTGAACTCCTTGGCCGTGAGGTCCAGCCGCGTGCGGTTGCGCATGCACTTGCGGCTCACCAGGTCCAGCTCCAGGTCGGCCAGGCGCAGCACCGTGGGCTCCTGCGTCTTGCCGCGCCGCAGCAGCGCCTGCACGCGCGCCAGCAGCTCCGAAAAGGAGAAGGGCTTCACCAGGTAGTCGTCGGCGCCTTGCTGCAGGCCCTGCACGCGGTCTTCGACCTTGTCGCGTGCGGTGAGCACCAGCACAGGCACGTTCTTCGTGCGGCGGATGGCCTGCAGCACGGCAAAGCCGTCGATGCCCGGCAGCATCACGTCCAGCAGCACGAGCGCGTAGTCGCCCTCGGTGGCGAGGTAGCGGCCCTCGATGCCATCGCGGGCGATGTCGACCACGTAGCCGTTCTCTTCCAGCCCCTTTTTCAGGTAATCGCCCAGTTTGGGTTCGTCTTCGATGACAAGAATTCGCATGGTACGGATCGTACCCAAGGCCTTTCGAGACGCTGGTTACGATTTAGTAATCCTATTGAAGGACAAAGCGCCGACACGCTGTCGTACAGTGGGCCGGGCCCTCGGTTCGCAGGGCTTTTCATGGTCGGCGCGCCACGCCCCGTCGATATACTTTTGTCAACAATGCGCCGCTGGCTCCTGATTTTCCTGCTGTTTCTCCTGCCTTTCCAGTACAGCTGGGCGGTGTCGGCAGCCTATTGCCTGCACGAAGGCGACCAGGGCAGCGGCCACTGGGGCCACCACGAGGACGAGCCGCGCGGCACCGACCGCACCCACGCGGGCGACGGCGCCAAGAAAGACAGCACCCGCCAGCCCAACGCGGCGGTCGGCCATTGCATCGTCGCCCACTTCGGGCAGGCCCAGCATGCGGACACCGCCGCCGCGCTGCCGGCCGAATCGCCCATCGCCTCGCAGGCGCTGCGCGCCGCTTCCACCGAACGCTTCGCCTCGCACATCGCCGAAGTGCCGGTGCGCCCCGACTGGTTGCTCGCCGCCTGATTCGGCGAGAGCACAGCACCTTTTCTTTTTCTGATCCCACCGATCCGCTGAGCGCTTTTCGCCGAATTCGTCCGTCCGTTGTTTCGCAACCCAGGAGAATTCGATGCGCACGCTTTTCGTGCCGCTGGCCGTGTTGGCCTTGGCGGTACCCCCGGCCTTTTCACAGCAGACCGCGCAGGCGGCCGGTCCCTCGTCGTCCCTTTCTGCACCCGCTCGCTCGCTGGAGCCCGAAGGCCCGCTGACCCTGCGCACCGCCGTCGCGCTGGCGCTGCAGGCCAACCCGGGCCTGTCGGCCGCGCGCCATGAACAGGCCGCCGCCGACGGCGCGGTGGTGCAGGCCGGCGCCTGGCCCAACCCCACGCTGGACACGCAGCTGGAAGACCTGCGCCGCAACAACCGCACGACCACGCTGCAGCTGAGCCAGCCCCTGGAGCTGGGCGGCAAGCGCGCTGCGCGCGTCACGGCAGCCGAGCGTGCGCGCGACCAGGCGGCGTCGGCGCTGTCGGCGCGGCGCGCCGAACTGCGCGCCGCGGCCGTCACCGCCTTCTTCGACGTGCTGACCGCGCAGGAGCGCCTGCGCCTCGCGCAGGACTCGGTGGGGCTCGCGCAGATCGCCACCCGCGCCGCGGCCAACCGCGTGGCGGCCGGCAAGGTGTCGCCGCTCGAGGAAACCAAGGCGCGCGTGGCCGAGGCCGGCATCCGCGTCGAGCTGCTGCAGGCCGAGGGCACGCTGCGCGCGTCGCGCCAGCTGCTGGCCGCGCTGTGGGGCAACCCGGCGCCGCGCTTCACGCAGGTGGACGGCGCGGTCGACCAGCTGCCGGCCCAGGCCGCCGCGCCCGAGGTGGCGCGCCGCCTGCCCGATGCGCCCGTGCTGCGCCAGGCCCGCCTCGAGGTCGAGCGCCGCCGCGCGCTGAGCGACCTGGAGCAGGCCAAGCGCATTCCCGACGTGACCGTGTCGCTCGGCGTCAAGCGCGTGCCCGCGTCCGAAGGCGAGGGCGGCGAGGCCGTGAGCAGCAGCCGGCGCAACCAGGTGGTGGTGGGCCTGTCGGTGCCGCTGCCGATCTTCGACACCAACCGCGGCAACATCGCCGAAGCATTGAGCCGCGAAGACAAGGCACGCGACGAACTCGCCGCCGCCGAGCTGCAACTGGGCGCCGACGTGGCCCAGGCCAGCGAGCGCCTGCGCTCGGCGCGCGCCACCGCCGAGACGCTGCAGCGCGACGCACTCCCCGGCGCCGAGACCGCCTACCGCGCCGCGACCAAGGGCTTCGAGCTGGGCAAGTTCAGCTTTCTCGAGGCGCTCGACGCGCAGCGCACGCTGTTCCAGGTGCGCAACCAGTACCTCGTCGCGCTGGCCGAGGCGCACCGCGCGGCCGGCGAGCTCGACCGCCTGCTGGGCACGGAGGGCGACGACATCGCCTCGAACGCGGCGCCGAACGTGCGCTGAAGAAGAACACCGAACCGATTCCGACCATGACCACACCACACAACCGCACCACGTCCGCCGGCCGCAAGCAGTGGATCGCCATTGCCGCCGTCCTGCTCGCCGGCCTCGTCGCCGGCGCGCTCATCCTGCGCACCGCGCCGTCCAAGCCCGAGGCGGGCGGCCATTCGGAGTCCGCCGGCCACGCCGACGGCGAGCACCACGAGGAAGACAAGAGCCACGCCAAGGGCAAGGAAGACGACCACGGCCATTCGCATGACGAAGGCCATGGCGACAAGGAACACCACGCGGAAGAAGGCAAGGACGCAGGCAAGGAGGCGGGCAAGGAAGCGCCCGCATCGGCAGAGCCGCAGAAGGCCGCCGCCAACGCCCACAAGGAAGACGAGGAAAAGATCTCCTTCACCGACGAGCAGGTCAAGGCCGCCGGCATCGCGATCGACAGCGTCGGTCCGGCGCGCATCAAGACCTCGCTGCAGCTGCCCGGCGAGATCAAGTTCAACGAAGACCGCACGGCCCACGTGGTGCCGCGCGTGGCGGGCGTGGTCGACAGCGTGTCGGCCAACCTGGGCCAGGAAGTCAAGCGCGGCCAGGTGCTGGCCGTGATCTCCAGCCCCGCGCTCTCGGAGCAGCGCAGCGAGCTGCAGACGGCGCAGCGGCGGCTGGCGCTGGCACGCACCACGCACGACCGCGAGAAGAAACTGTGGGAAGAAAAGATCTCCCCGCAGCAGGACTACCTGCAGGCCGAGCAGGCCATGCAGGAGGCGCAGATCGCCGTGGCCAACGCCAACCAGAAGCTGCTGGCGCTGGGCGCCACGCCCGGCTCGTCGGCGCTGGGCCGCTACGAGCTGCGCGCACCCTTCGACGGCATGGTCGTCGAAAAGCACATCTCGCTGGGCGAATCGGTGGGCGAGGCGGTCAACGTGTTCACCATTTCCGACCTGTCGACCGTGTGGGCCGAGATCAGCGTGCCCGCCAGCAACCTGAACCTGGTGCGCATCGGCGAGGCCGTGACCATCCGCGCCGGTTCCTTTGAGCAGGCCGCGCGCGGCACCGTGTCGTACGTGGGCTCGCTCATTGGCGCGCAGACGCGCACCGCCACCGCGCGCGTCACGCTCACCAACCCGCAGCGCACCTGGCGCCCGGGCCTGTTCGTGAACGTGGAGCTGGTGGCGTCGGAAGCTGATGCGCCCGTCACCGTGTCGGCCGAAGCCGTGCAGACCGTGGACGACCAGCCCACCGTGTTCCTGCGCGTGCCCGGCGGCTTTGTGCCGCAGCACGTGAAGACCGGCCGCAGCGACGGCCAGCGCATCGAGATCGTGGGCGGCCTGAAGCCCGGCGCGGCCTATGCGGCCAGCGGCAGCTTCGTCGTGAAGTCGCAGCAGGGCAAGAGCTCGGCCACGCACACCCACTGAGGACGACCGCATGTTCGAACGCATCATTCGCTTCTCCATCGAGCAGCGCTGGCTGATCCTGCTGGCCGTGCTCGGCATGGCGGCGCTCGGCGTCTTCAGCTACCAGAAGCTGCCCATCGACGCCGTGCCCGACATCACCAACGTGCAGGTGCAGATCAACACGTCCGCGCCCGGTTATTCGCCGCTCGAAGCCGAGCAGCGCGTCACGTACCCCATCGAGACCGTCATGGCCGGCCTGCCGGGCCTGCAGCAGACGCGCTCGCTGTCGCGCTACGGCCTGTCGCAGGTCACCGTGATCTTCAAGGACGGCACCGACATCTACTTTGCGCGCCAGCTCGTGAACGAGCGCATCCAGTCGGCGCGCGAGAGCATGCCGCCCGGCGTGTCGCCGGTGATCGGGCCCATCTCGACCGGCCTGGGCGAGATCTACCTGTGGACCGTCGAGACCGAAGAGGGCGCGAAGAAGGCCGACGGCAAGCCCTACACGCCGACCGACCTGCGTGAAATTCAAGACTGGATCATCAAGCCGCAATTGCGCAACGTGCCGGGCGTGACCGAGATCAACTCCATCGGCGGCTACGCCAAGGAGTTCCAGATCGCACCCGACCCCGCCAAGCTGCTGGCGCACGGCCTCACGATGACCGACCTGGTCACCGCGCTGGAGCGCAACAACGCCAACGTGGGCGCGGGCTACATCGAGAAGCGCGGCGAGCAGTACCTCATTCGCGCGCCGGGGCAGGTGAAGTCGGTGGAAGACATCGGCAACGTGATCCTGGGCAACGCCGGCGGCATTCCGCTGCGCGTGTCCGACGTGGCCGAGGTCGGCATCGGCCAGGAGCTGCGCACCGGCGCCGCCACCGACAACGGCCGCGAGGTCGTGCTGGGCACGGTGTTCATGCTCATCGGCGAGAACAGCCGCACTGTCTCGCAGGCGGTCGACAAGAAGATGCAGGAGATCAACCGCACGCTGCCCGCGGGCGTGAAGGCCGTGACGGTGTACGACCGCACGGTGCTGGTCGACAAGGCCATCGCCACCGTGAAGAAGAACCTCTTCGAGGGCGCGGTGCTGGTGGTGGCGATCCTGTTCCTGTTTCTGGGCAACATCCGCGCGGCCATCATCACCGCCACGGTGATTCCGCTGTCGATGCTCTTCACCTTCACCGGCATGGTGAACCAGAAGGTCAGCGCCAACCTCATGAGCCTGGGCGCGCTCGACTTCGGCATCATCATCGACGGCGCCGTGGTGATCGTGGAGAACTGCGTGCGGCGCCTGGCGCATGCGCAGGAGAAACACGGCAGGGCGCTCACGCGCAGCGAGCGCTTCCATGAAGTGTTCGCGGCCTCGCAGGAGGCGCGCCGGCCGCTGCTGTTCGGCCAGCTGATCATCATGATCGTGTACCTGCCGATCTTTGCGCTCACGGGCGTCGAGGGCAAGCTGTTCCACCCGATGGCCTTCACCGTGGTGATTGCGCTGCTGGGCGCAATGATCCTGTCGATCACCTTCATCCCGGCCGCCGTGGCGCTGTTCATCGGCAACAAGGTCGGCGAGAAGGAAAACCGCCTCATGCTGTGGGCCAAGCGCGGCTACGCGCCGCTGCTGTCGCGCGCGATGAACGCCAAGCCGCTGGTCATCACCACGGCCGTGGTGGCGGTGGTGCTGTCGGGCCTGCTGGCCACGCGCCTGGGCACCGAGTTCGTGCCCAGCCTGAGCGAGGGCGACTTCGCCATCCAGGCGCTGCGCATTCCGGGCACCAGCCTCACGCAGTCGGTCGAGATGCAAAAGCAGCTCGAACGCACGCTGAAAGACAAGTTCCCCGAGATCGAGCGCGTGTTCGCGCGCACCGGCACGGCCGAGATCGCGTCCGACCCGATGCCACCGAACATCTCCGACGGCTACATCATGCTCAAGCCCGAGAGCGAATGGCCCAAGCCGAAGCGCACGCGCCCCGAGCTGCTGGCCGCCGTGCAGGAAGAGGTCGAGAAGCTGCCGGGCAACAACTACGAGTTCTCGCAACCGATCCAGCTGCGCTTCAACGAGCTGATCTCGGGCGTGCGCAGCGACGTGGCCGTGAAGATCTTCGGCGACGACATGGACGTGCTCAACCAGACCGCCGCGCAGGTGTCGAGCGTGCTGGGCAAGGTGCCCGGCGCCGCCGAGGTGAAGGTGGAGCAGACCACCGGCCTGCCGATGCTCACCGTGAACATCGACCGCCAGAAGACCGCGCGCTACGGCCTCAACGTGGGCGACGTGCAGGACGCCATTTCGACCGCCGTGGGCGGGCGCGAGGCCGGCACGCTGTTCGACGGCGACCGCCGCTTCGACATCCTCGTGCGCCTGCCCGAGACGTTGCGCACCGACCTGGAGGCCATCCGCCGCCTGCCGATCGCGCTGCCCAAGGGTGCGGGCGGCGAGGGCCTGCGCACCAGCTTCATCCCGCTGGGCGAAGTGGCCACGCTGGACCTCGCGCCCGGCCCCAACCAGGTCAGCCGCGAAGAAGGCAAGCGCCGCATCGTGGTGAGCGCCAACGTGCGCGGGCGCGACCTCGGCTCCTTCGTGGCCGAGGCCGAGGAGGCCATGCGCGCCGTGCGCATTCCGCCGGGCTACTGGACCGTGTGGGGCGGCCAGTACGAGAACCTGGCCTCGGCCACGCAGCGCCTGCAGGTGGTGGTGCCCGTGTCGCTGCTGCTGGTGTTCACGCTGCTGTTCGCCATGTTCGGCAACCTGAAGGACGGCCTGCTGGTGTTCACCGGCATTCCGTTCGCGCTCACGGGTGGCATCGTCGCGCTGTGGCTGCGCGGCATTCCGCTGTCGATCTCGGCGGCGGTGGGCTTCATTGCACTGTCGGGCGTGGCCGTGCTCAATGGGCTGGTGATGATCTCGTTCATCCGCAACCTGCGCGAGGGCGGCTTGCCGCTGGACGAAGCGATTCGCGAAGGCGCGCTCACGCGGCTGCGCCCCGTGCTCATGACCGCGCTGGTCGCCTCGCTGGGCTTCGTGCCCATGGCCATCGCCACCGGCACGGGCGCCGAAGTGCAGCGCCCGCTGGCCACCGTGGTCATCGGCGGTATCCTGTCGTCGACTGCGCTGACGCTGCTGGTGTTGCCGCTGCTGTACCGCATCGCGCACCGGCGCGATGAAGACGAGGTGCAGGAAGCCAACGCAGAGCAGCAACACGGCGCACCTCTCGATCCCGCACTGCGAGGTTCCCATGGCCCATGAGCATTCACACGCCACAGCCGTTGCTGGTGGCAACGAGAAGGCGCTGCGCTGGGCGCTGGCGCTGACCTCCACCTACCTCGTCGCCGAGGTGATCGGCGGGCTGGTGTCGGGCAGCCTGGCGCTGCTGTCCGACGCGGCCCACATGGCCACCGACACCGTGGCGCTGGCCATCTCGCTGGCCGCCATCTGGCTGGGCAAGCGGCCGGCGGACAAGCGCCGCACCTTCGGCTACTACCGCTTCGAGATCCTGGCGGCCGTGGTCAATGCGGTGCTGTTGTTCTTCGTGGCGATCTACGTGCTCTACGAGGCGTACCGGCGCATTTCGCAGCCGGCCGAGATCCAGTCGACCATGATGCTGCTCGTGGCCATCGGCGGCCTGGTGGTCAACCTCATCGGCATGCGCCTGCTGGCCAGCGGCAAGGACGAGAGCCTCAACGTGAAGGGCGCCTACCTGGAGGTGTGGGCCGACATGCTCGGCTCCGTCGGCGTGATCGTGGGCGCGCTCGTCATCCGTTTCACCGGCTGGGCCTGGGTCGACTCGGTGATCGCCGTCGCCATCGGCCTGTGGGTGCTGCCGCGCACCTGGCGCCTCCTGCGCGAGAGCCTCAACGTGCTGCTCGAAGGCGTGCCCGACGAGATCGACCTGCCCGAGGTCGAGCGCGCGCTGCAGGCGCAGCCGGGCGTGGCCGGCCTGCACGACCTGCATGTGTGGGCGCTGTCCAGCGGCAAGGCGAGCCTGAGCGTGCACGTGGTGTGCACGCCCGACGTGGTCGACCTGGCACCGCTGATGCTGCGGCTACGTGCGCTGCTGGCCGAGACGTTCGACATCCACCACTCGACCGTGCAGGTGGAGCGGGTGCCTTGCGAGCAGGCGGGGGAGACCCATGGGTTCGGGCCTGCGGTGACGGCGGGCTGACGCAAGGGCAGGCACAACAACAAAAAACGCGACAGTCGCACGGGGCAACTGTCGCGTCGGGGGCGGCGCCGATGGGGCGCCGCGTGGTCTGCCTGCAGGCTTAGAGGATGGTCACGTGGACCTTGTCCTCGACCAGCAGCTCGGCGGTGCCTGCGAGGTTGGTGTAGACGCTGTAGGTCACGCCGCTCACCGTGGCGTTGCCGCCCTGGGTCCAGCTGTCGTCGCCGCCGAGCAGGTTCACATCGCCGTTGGCGCCGTTGACCAGCATCTGCACCTTGCCGTCGGCCATGACCATGTCGCGTGCGCCGCCGGCCAGCACGTCGTGCGCGCTCAGCGCCAGCGTGTTGCCGCCTGCGCCCAGGTCGAACTTCTCGAAGCCCTGCACCTTCGCCCCGAGGGCCGACAGGTCGATGTGCATCGACTTGCCGTCCATGACGAGGGTGTCGATGCCCAGGCCGCCGTCGAGGCGCGCGAAGTCGCCGCTGTTGATGCGGATCGTGTCGTCGCCCGCGCCACCGTGCACCGTGTCGCCCGTGCCCACCTTCGTGAAGGTGTCGTTGCCGGCGCCGCCTTCGAGGCGGTCGGCGAAGCCGAGTCTGGCGATGAGCGTGTCGTCGCTGTCGGTCCAGGTCATCGTTGCGTGGTCGAGTACATAGGCTTCGAGTTCCGGTTCGATGTGGAACGTGCCGGCGCCTGCGTTCTGCAGCGTGACGGTCACGCCCTGCTGCACCAGCAGTTCCGCGTCGAAGCCCGAGTGCTGATACACCTCGTAGACCACACCGCCCACCGTGACGTTGGCCTTCTTGACCCAGTCGCCCGGGTCGGTGCCGTTGGGCAGCACGTCGGACAGCGTCACCTTGTCGCCGGCATTGCCCTTGACCATCATCTGCACGCGGCCGTCGGCCACGAACTGATCTTTGGCGCCGTTTTCCATCACGTCGGCCAGCGACAGCTTGAGCGTGTTGTTGCCTGAGCCTGTGAGGTCGATGACTTCGATCGAACTGAGCTTTGACGTGAGTGCGGTCAGATCGAGTGCTTGGCTGTTTCCTGTGAAGCGCAACGTGTCCAAGCCGCCCTCACCTTTGACGCTCATTTGTGGAAAGTCGAGGTCCGAGATGGAGGCCAATGAAAATATGTCATCTGCATCGCCACCGATGTAGCTGCCGTGAGATTTAACGATGTCGTTGAAAGGATTGTGAATCTTGTCCACTGGAATAATGGAGAGATTTTCAATTGAAATGGTGCCGGCTTCTAATGCTCCTATTGCAAATTCAATTTTCGATACCCCCTTTCCTTCTGGTGCGACGTAATTAATTTCTCCATCTCGAGTTTTTAAGCCGACGACGTCAATTAATATTCCATTTTCATCATAAATGTTGAGTAGGTGAGCATTGTTGTGCTCGGATCCGATCCAGTTCAATTTTACCGATTTTGAGATTGCGGTCAGTTTTATTTCCATGATGCTGCTCGCCCAGACGTGAAGCGAATTCCCCAAGGCTCCGCCTCCAGTTTTCTTGTCTAGAAACGCTCCTGACCCTTTTTTCATAGTAATATGAAATCCGTCTGAAAAAGCTGATACGCCCGGCTTTATTGCATAAAGGTCGTTAAGAGAAACGCCGGTGATGTTTTCAAATCCGGTGCTTAAACTTGCGGCTCCAGATACTCCTTCAGATGCATTTCCTGCTCGATCGATTGTGCGAACAACGGTGTTTGCTGCATATAGATCAAATGGAGGCGTTATTTTTACACTTCCTGCTAGCACGTCTTCCGTTGTCAGAGTGTATTCAAGTCTGTTATTTCCACTGGCAATATTGATTCGATCACCTGCGCTCGTGCCGATTTTGTTAAAAACCACGGTAAGTTCCGAACCATTGACGAGAACCGATGCGGGGGCTGCCGGTGCGATGACATCCAATGTGATCGCCTGCGATTGCACAGCGCCCGCGTTGCCCGCTTCGTCCACCACGCGCGTCTGCACGGTCCAGCTGTCGGCGTGGCTGTTGTCGTCTTGCGCGCTCCACTGGGTGCCATCTACAAAGGCGGCCTTCCAGGTCTTGCCGCCGTCGGTCGACACCTGCAGGGTGTCGCCGGCGGCAAGGGGTGCGCTCAGCTGGCCCATCATCAGGCGGCCCGCGCTGCCGTCGTTGGTCAGGTAGTCGTCGACGTCGAAGCCGCTGTCCTTGCCGATGTCGGTGAGGGTGGCGGTTTGCGTCGGGGCGGTGGTGTCCACCACGAAGTTCCAGGCGCTGCTGGCATCGCTGGTCTGGCCCACGGGGCTGGTGGAGGTGGCCGTGATGTTGTATGTGCCATCGGGCAGGTCGATCTGGGGCGTGAAGCGCCATTTGCCGTCGTCGTCAGCCACGGCCTTGCCCAGGTAGGTCGAGCCGTCGTAGAACTTGACGGTGTGGTTGGCTTGGGCCGTGCCCGCAAGCGTCGGCCTGGCGTCATTGGTGGCTTCACCTTGCTGCAGCATGTGCGGCTCGCCCACGTCGTCGAACACGCTGTCGATCACGGGCGCGTTCGGCTTGTCGGTGTTGACCGTGACCTTGTAGCGCCCGGTCGGCATGGTCTCGTTGCCGGCGGCATCGCGCTCCACGAGCATGAAGGTGTTCAGGCCTGCGGCCAGCGGGGTGTCGACCTGGAAGGTCCACTGGCCGTTTTCGCCGATGGTGGCCAGGCCCAGCTCATGGGTGCCGGTGGCGTCCTTCACCATCACGGTGACGGTGTGGCCGGGCGTGCCGTTGCTGATGCCGCTGAGCAACGGGCGCGTTTCATCGGTGGTGCCGCCCGAGATCACGTTGCCCGTGACCCCGCCCACGTTGTCCGTGAAGCCGCTGACGTTCAGTCGGCTGGCGTCGGGCGGGGTGACGTCGATCTCGAAGTTGAAGGCGGGGGAGGGCGCGCCCTCGTTGCCATTGGTGTCGAGTGCGGCGACCGTGATGGCATGAAGGCCCTGCAGCAGGTCGGTCGACGGCGTGAAGGTCCAGGTGCCGTCGTCGGCCACTTCGGTGGTGCCGATCTCGTTGCCGTTGTCGCGGATGACGATGGTGTCGCCCGGTGTGCCCTGGCCGTGGAAGCCGGGCTGGCGGTCGTCGGTCACACCGCCGGGGGCGATGGGGCTCTGGATGTCGCCGGCGTCGTCGAGGGCGCCGCTCACGATGGCGGGAGAGGCTGCGAAGGTGGTGCTCGGGTGGTCGATGGCGACCTGAGTTTTCTCGGAGGGCATGGAATTCTCTGTTCTGAAAAGGAAAGAAAAGACCGCATCGGCGCGCAAATGAACGCAGCGCAATCAAGCGGTCTGGGGGAATGGAGCACTCTAGGAAGAACGGCCCTGCGGGACCATCGGACGAGTCCGAAACCTAAGCTCGAAGGAATAAGTCGGAGCTCAAAGCGCGCACAAAGTCGTGCGGGAAGGCGCAACCGGGCGTGGTGGCTCAGCGCTGGGCATCGTCACGCAGCAAGAAAACAAAAAACGCGACAGTCGCTGGGGGCGGCTGTCGCGTTGTCGGCTGCACCGGCGCGGGTTGCGCCGGTGGGTGGTGGGCTTACAGGAGGGTCACGTGGACCTTGTCCTCGACCAGCAGCTCGGCGGTGCCTGCGAGGTTGGTGTAGACGCTGTAAGTCACGCCGCCCACCGTGGTGTTGCCGCCCTGGGTCCAACCGTCGTTGCCGCCCAGCAGGTTCACATCGCCATTGGCGCCGTTGACCAGCATCTGCACCTTGCCGTCGGCCGTGATCATGTCGCGCATGCCGCCGGCCAGCAGGTCGTGCGCGCTCAGCGCCAGCGTGTTGCCGCCTGCGCCCAGGTCGAACTTCTCGATGCCCTGCACCTTGGCCCCGAGGGTCGACAGGTCGATGTGCATGGCCTTGCCGTCCATGACGAGGGTGTCGATGCCCAGGCCGCCGTCGATGTGGGCGAAGTCGCCACTGTTGACGCGGATGACGTCGTCGCCCGCGCCGCCATGCACCGTGTCGCCCGTGCCCACCTTCGTGAAGGTGTCGTTGCCGGCGCCGCCTTCGAGGCGGTCGGCAAAGCCGAGCTTGGCGATGAGCGTGTCGTCGCTGTCGGTGTAGACCTGCGTCGCGTGGTCGAGCACGTAGGCGTCGACTTCCGGTTCGATGTGGAACGTGCCGGTGCCTGCGTTCTGCAGCGTGACCGTCACGCCCTGCTGCACGAGCAGTTCGGCATCGAAGCCCGAGTGCTGGTACACCTCGTAGACCACGCCATCGATCGTCACGTTGGCGCCCTTGACCCAGTCACCCGGATCGGTGCCATTGGGCAGCACGTCGGATAGCGTCACCGCATCGCCGGCATTGCCCTTGACCATCATCTGCACGCGGCCGTCGGCCACGAACTGATCCTTGGCGCCGTTGTTCATCACGTCGGCCAGCGATAGCTTGAGCGTGTTGTTGCCCGTGCCGGTGAGGTCGATGACTTCGACCGAGCTGACCTTGCCTGCGAGCGCGGTCAGGTCCAGCGTCTGGTTGGCGCCGGTCAGCTTGAGCGTGTCGGTGCCGCCGTTGCCGGAGATGGCCGAATCAGCCAGGTGCGTGACGTTCGAAACGACGAATTCGTTGTTGCCCGAACCACCGTACAAGGTGCCCTTCGATGCATCGGTCAGGACCTGGCTCTGCAGCGGATCGTTTGTCGTGCTGGCGTCCCGGAACTGCGACACGTTGCCTGCAGGATCGACGATGGCGGCCGAGAGCGACTGCTCCAGCGGTGCGGAGGACAGGCGCATGTTGTCCAGAACATGGCCACCCCCGTCAATGGCCGAGGAAACAACGAAATAGCCGATCGCCGTGCCAACTGGCGCAGTGCATTCCACAGTTTGATATGTGCCCGGGAGATTGCTCGCGTGGTACAGACCAACGGTTTTCAGCAGATTCCCGTCCACGCCATAGAACTTGACCGTTCCGGTTCCGTCGTGAGCACCCAGCGTGAAGGAGACGGCGCTTCTTCCGCTTGCGAACTGATACTTGATGGGTTCATAGGGGGCCCCCTCTTCAACCCTCAAACAGGATCCCATGGTTCCATACATACTGTTGAAGTTGACTACCCCTATCTTGGAAGCAGACGTGACTGTCAAATCGCCAATGGTCACGGAATGCGAGAAGACGTTGAGGGGCAGGTTCTCGAAATTCAGAATGGTGGACGGCAAGGGGTCCGCGAAGAAGTACTTGCCCGCAGCAATGTCCGCCGCCGTCAGCGTGTAGTCGAAGTAATCGCCACGCACGAGCAGGCTGATCTTGTGCCCTACCGCGACATTCGTCGGGTCGAAGTGAACCTCCATACCCCCGCTGATGGCCACGAGCTTGGTGGGCGCCATCGGCGCTGTGGTGTCCTGAGAGATCGCTTGCGACTTCACGACACCTGCGTTGCCCACTTCATTCACCACGCGCGTCTGGACCGTCCAGTCACCGGTGTGGCTGCTGTCGTCCTGGGCACTCCACTTGCTGCCGGAAACGAATGCCTCCTTCCAGGTCGTGCCGCCATCGGTCGAGACCTGCAGGATGTCGCCCTTGGCCAGCGCGGCCGACAGGTTGCCTTGCAGCAAGCGCCCGGCGCTGCCGTCGTTGGTCAGGAAGTCGCTGCCACTGAAGCCGCTGTCCTTGCCGATCTCGGTGACAGTGCCAGTTTGCGTTGGCGCTGTCGTGTCGATCACGAAGCTCCAGGCGCTGCTGGCATTGCTGGTCTGGCCCACGGGGCTGGTGGACGTGGCGGTGATGCCGTGCGCACCCTCGGCCAGATTGGCTGGTGGCGTGAAGCTCCACTGGCCCGAGGCGTCGGCCACGACCTGTCCCAGCAGCGTGCTGCCGTCGTAGAACTTGACCGTGTGGTTCGCCTGCGCCGTGCCGGCAAGGGTCGGCCTCGCATCGTTGGTGGCCTCGCCTTGCTGCAGCATGTGCGGCTCGCCCACGTCGTCGAACACGCTGTCGATGACGGGCGCGTTCGGCTTGTCGGTGTTGACGGTGACCTTGTAGCGCCCGGTGGGCATGGTCTCGTTGCCGGCGGCATCGCGCTCCACGAGCATGAAGGTGTTCAGGCCCGCGGCCAGCGGGGTGTCGACCTGGAAGGTCCACCGGCCGTTTTCGCCGATGGTGGCCAGGCCCAGCTCATGGGTGCCGGTGGCGTCTTTCACCATCACGGTGACGGTGTGGCCGGGCGTGCCGTTGCTGATGCCGCTGAGCAGCGGGCGCGTTTCATCGGTGGTGCCGCCCGAGATCACGTTGCCGGTGACCCCGCCCACGTTGTCCGTGAAGCCGCTGACGTTCAGCCGGCTGGCGTTGGGCGGGGTCACGTCGATCTCGAAGTTGAAGGCGGGCGAAGGCGTGCCCTCGTTGCCGCTGTCGTCGCGCGTGACGATGGTGATGGCGTGCTGGCCCTCGAGCAGGTCGGTCGAGGGCGTGAAGGTCCACGTGCCGTTGTCGGCCACTTCGGTCGTGCCGATCTCGGTGCCGTTGTCGCGGATGACGATGGTGTCGCCCGGCGTGCCCCGGCCGTGGAAGCCGGGCTGGCGGTCGTCGGTGACGCCGCCGTGGGCGATGCTGCCCAGGATGTCGCCGGCGTCGTCGGCGGCGCTGCCCACATGAGGAGGCGGGGGCGCAAAGGTCGATGCGAGGTCGATGTTCTGGAAAGGGGCGACGCTGTTCGTCTGCTCGAGTGCCATGGAATTCCTGTGCTCTGAAATGAAGAAACCAGACCGCATTGGCATGCGAGCGAACGCAATCCGATCGTGGGGTCTGGTGGGGTAGGGCACTCTAGAAAGAAGCCCTGTGCAAGGCCATCGGACGAATCTGAAAGCGGTGCGCGAAGAAGTCAGTCGGCGCTGAAAGCGCGAACAAAGTCGTGCCGAAGGGCACAAGGCGATGTGTTGCCAGGCAGAAATGAAAAAACGCGACAGCTGCACGGGGCGGCTGTCGCGTTGTCGGCTGCGCGCGGCGTGGGGTGCGCCGGCGAGTGGGAGGCCTACAGGATCGTCACGTGGACCTTGTCCTCGACCAGCAGCGCGGCGCCGGCGAGGTTGGAGTAGATGTGGTCGGCGGTGCCGCTCACTGTGGCATCGCTGCCGTGGACCCCGCCGCCGTCGAGCGGGTCGACCTCGCCGTGGGGGCCGGCGGCCTGCATCTGCACCGTGCCGTCGGGGGACACCGGGTTCTGCGCGCTCTGCGCCGTCTTCAGGTCGAGGGCCGACAGGTCGATGTGCATGGCCTTGCCGTCCATCACGAGGGTGCCGACGCCCAGGCCGCCAGGGACGCGCGCGAAGTCGCCGTCGCCATGGAGGCGGGCGGTGTCGTCACCCGCGCCGTCCTCCAACCGGTCTGCATAACCGAACCGGGCGATGTGTGTTTCATCGCTGTCGGTGAGCGTTGGTGTTGCCCCGGGTCCGGCATCGCTGAACGTGCCGGAGGTGTTTTGCAGGTTGACCGTCACGCCCTGCTGCACGAGCAGTGCCGCGTCGAAGCCCGAGTGCGCGTACTCCTCGTAGACCACGCCGTCGATGGTCACGTGGGCGCCCTTCACCCAGTCGCCGGGGTCGGTGCCGTTGGGCAGTGCGTCCGACAGCGTCACCGCGTCGCCGGCGTCGCCCTTGACCAGCATCTGCACGCGGCCGTTGGCAACGAACTGATCGACCGCGCCGTTCTCCATCACGTCGGCCAGCGAGAGCTTCAAGGTGTTGTCGCCCGTGCCAGTAAGGTCGATGACTTCGACGGCGCTGAGCTTGCCCGTGACCGAGCTCAGGTCGAGTGTCTGGTCCGCGCCGGTCAGGGTGAGGGTGTCGAGTCCCTCGTTGCCGATGACCTTCGCATGGCTGCCCTCGAAGTACGACACGTCGGGGAGCAGGAACACGTCGTCTCCCGCCCCGCCGTAGTGGACGTCGGAGCCCGCCTGGATTTCCTGCAGGGTGGGGATGTCCACCAGTTCAGGGTGCGGGTACAGCACGGCGAGGGACAGGTTGTCGACCTCGATCCAGTCGGTTTCAGTGCCATCGACGAGCCCGGTGCGGATGTCGAAGGAGGCAAAGGAAAGCCCGTCGGGCATGATGAATTTCGCGTGTCCATCGGCCGGAAGGCTGTGGCTTGCTCCGAAGCTGCCTTCGAAGATGACCTTGCCCGATGCGTCGTAGAAGGTGACCGAGTGCGTGGCTTGGGAGTGCCGCCAGTCGAACTCGACGGCGTTGTAGGTGTTGCCCTTCAGTGATGCGTTGGTCGTGCCGCTGATGTGCCATGCCTGCCCGTGGTCGGGGGAGGCGCTGTCGAAGATGCCGTTGTTCGAAGAAGAAGCGTCGGCCGCCGCGTCTTGTCTGGTCAGCAGCAGCACGCCGGCGTCGGCTGTTTGTCCCGGTGCAAGTTCGACGGTTTCACCGGCATCGAAGTCTTCCCGTTCGGTGTTCGACCGGATCACCATGTAGGGTGAATGAACTCCCGTTGCGCTGACCACCGACGCGGCCAGATCCAGCGAAACGTCGGTCACCGCCACGGTGGCCTGGCCCGCAGCAATGTCTGCCGCCGTCAACAGGTAGTCCACGTTCTGCTTGCCGTTGAGCAGGTGAATCCGGTCACCCGGCGACACCGCGGCCTTGTCGAAGCTCACGGTGACTTGCGAATTGCCCAGCACGACCGCAGTGGGTGCGTGGGGCGTGGCGGTGTCCAGCGTCACCGCCTGCACGTTCACCGGTCCCACGTTGCCGGCCAAGTCCACCACGCGCGTCTGCACCGTCCAGTCGCCTGCATGGCTGTGGTCGTCCTGGGCGCTCCATTGGGTGCCACTCACGAAGGCGGTCTTCCAGGTCTGGCCGCCGTCGGTGGACACCTGCAGGGTTTCGCCGGCCGCGAGCGATGCGCTCAGGCGGCCCGTCATGAGGCGCCCCGCGCTGCCGTCGTTGGTGGCGTGGTCGTCGGCGTCCATGCCGCTGTCCTTGCCGATGCCCGAGACGGTGGGGGTCTGCGTGGGCGCCAGGGTGTCGACCTCGAAGTGCCAGCCGTTGCTCGCGTCGCCGGTCTGGCCCACCGGGCCGGTGGCCGTGGCGGTGATGTGGTGCGCACCCTCGCTCAGGTTGTCCTTGGGCGTGAACGCCCAGGTGCCGTCGGTGCCGGTCTGGGTGGTGCCCAGGACGGTGGTGCCGTCGTGGAACGTCACGGTATGGCCGGGCTGGGCCGTGCCGTGCAGGGTCGGCCGGGCGTCGTTGGTGACCTCGCCGGGCGCCAGCATGTGGGGCATGCCCACGTCGTCGTAGACGTGCTCGATCACCGGGGGCGTCGGCTTGCTGGTGTCGATGGTCACCTGGTAGCGCCCCGTCGGCGCTGTCTCGTTGCCCGCTGCGTCTTTCTCCACGAGCGTGAAGGTGTTCAGGCCCGCGGCCAGCGGCGCCATGACCTGCAGCGACCACTGGCCGTTGTCGCCGATGACGGCGTCGCCCAGCGCATGGGTGCCGGTGCTGTCCCTGACCATCACCGTGACGGTGTGGCCGGGCTGGCCGGTGCTCGTGCCGGTGAGCAGCGGGCGCGTGTCGTCGGTGGTCTTGCCGGCGGCCACGTTGCCGGTGATGCCGCCCGCGGTGTCGAGGACGCCGGTGATGGACAGCTTGCTGGCGTTGGGTGGCGTGACGTCGATCTCGAAATTGAACGGGCCCGAAGGTTCGCTCTCGTTGCCGGCGGGGTCGCGCGCCACGATGGTGATGGCGTGATGGCCTTCGCTCATGTCGGTCGATGGCGTGAAGGCCCATTGGCCGTCGTCGTCCACGACGGTCTGGCCGATCTCGACGCCGTGGTTCCTGATGAGGATGGTGTCGCCCGGCGTGCCCTGGCCCTGGAACTCGGGTTGGCGATCGTCCGTGACGCCGCCGGAGGCGAGGGTGCCCATGATGTCGCCTGCGTCGTCGATGACGCTGTCCATGGTGGGCGGCTGTGGCGCAAAGACCTGTGCGCGTGCTGTCTGATCGATGCTCGGGTTGTCGACGAAGACGTTTGCCTTTTTGGATGCCATGCAGTTCCTATGCTCTGAAAAGGGAAAGAAAGTTCGGATCGGGCAGCGAATTCACGCTGTTCGATCCGGCGGCCCGGGCGTCAGGAACTCTAGGAAGAACAGGGGAGCGGAACCATCGGACGGGTCCGATAAAAGCCGGGGTGGGCGATGCGGACGCGAGCGCGCCCCTCGCGCATCGGCGAAGCAGACAGTCTTCGGTGAAAGCCGCCGCGCGAGAACCGGCGGCGGGGAGGCTAGGGCCTGTTCACCCTATTTCTAGCGTCGCGTTGGCTGGCAAAGGGGCTGGCTGCAAGGCGCCCGTGCGCAGCAAGGCTGAAGCCTTGCAAG
>NZ_JBWKXQ010000048.1:0-49767 GCF_059423125.1 Variovorax sp. GW531-E2
GCCACCCCCACATCGCCCACCGCGACGGCGCCCTGCACGTCGAGGGCGTCACGCTCGACGCGCTGGCGCGCACGCACGGCACGCCGCTGTTCGTCTATTCGAAGCAGTGGATGCTCGACGCCCTGGCCGCCTACCAGCGCGGCTTCGAGGGTCGCGACGCGCTCATCTGCTACGCGATGAAGGCCAACTCCTCGCTCGGCGTACTGCGCGTGTTCGCCGAAGCCGGCTGCGGTTTCGACATCGTCTCGGGCGGCGAGCTGTCGCGCGTGCTGGCCGTGGGCGCCGACCCGAAGAAGATCATCTTCTCGGGCGTCGGCAAGACGCGCGCCGAGATGCGCCAGGCCCTGGCGGCCGGCATCGCCTGCTTCAACGTCGAGAGCGAAGCCGAGCTCGACGTGCTCAACGAGGTGGCGCTGGCCGAGAAGGTGCGCGCACCGATCAGCATCCGCATCAATCCGAACGTCGACCCGAAGACGCATCCCTACATTTCCACCGGCCTCAAGGGCAACAAGTTCGGCATCGCGCACGACCGCGCGGTGCAGGCCTACCAGCACGCCGCCCGGCTGCCGGGCCTCGAGGCGGTCGGCATCGACTGCCACATCGGCTCGCAGATCACCGAAGCCTCGCCCTACCTGGACGCCTGCGACCGCGTGCTCGACCTGGTGGAAGCCATCGAGGCCGCCGGCGTGCCGATCCATCACCTGGACTTCGGCGGCGGCCTGGGCATCGACTACAACGGCGAAGTGCCGCCCATGGCCGATGCGCTGTGGCTGCAGCTGCTCGCCAAGCTCGACGCGCGCGGCTTCGGCCAGCGCAAGCTGGTGATCGAACCCGGCCGCTCGCTGGTCGGCAACGCCGGCGTCTGCGTGACCGAGGTGCTCTACACCAAGCCCGGCGAAGACAAGAACTTCTGCATCGTCGACGCGGCCATGAACGACCTGCCGCGCCCCGCGATGTACCAGGCCTTCCAGAAGATCGTGCCGCTGCGCGAGCGCGCCGGCGACGCGCCGACCTACGACGTGGTGGGCCCGGTCTGCGAAAGCGGCGACTGGATCGGCCGCGACCGCGCACTCAACGTGGTGGCCGGCGACCTGCTGGCCGTGCTGTCGGCCGGTGCGTACTGCATGAGCATGGCCAGCAACTACAACACGCGCGGCCGTGCCGCCGAGGTGCTGGTGAGCGGCGCCGCAGCCAAGCTGATCCGCCGCCGCGAGACGATGGAAGACCAGCTGCGCGCCGAGATCGACGGCTGATCCGGTCTCAGCCGGTGCGCAGCGGCTTTTCGCTGCCGCGCACGGCCACTGCGGGCCTGGCCTGGCGCTTGCGCGCGAAATTCCAGACGCGCCACGCCAGCAGCACGCCGATGATCGCGGCATAGACGAACACCTCGGCGAAGTTGTTCTTGCCCGCCCGCATCCAGAAGAAGTGCAGCAGCCCGAGCCCCGCGATCAGGTAGACCAGTTTGTGCAGCAACTGCCAGCGTTTGGCGCCCAGGGCCTTGATCGCGCGGTTGAACGACGTGGCCGCCAGCGGCGTCAGCAGCACGAAGGCCGAGAAGCCCACCAGGATGAACGGCCGCTTGGCGATGTCCTTGGCGATTTCGCCCCACTCGAAACCCATGTCGAACCAGCTGTAGCACAGCAGGTGCAGCACCACGTAGAAGTACGCGAACAGGCCCAGCATGCGGCGCAGCCGCGCCAGCGCGTTGAGCTTGGCGATCACGCGCAGCGGTGTCACCGCCAGCACGATGCACAGGAAGCGCAAGGTCCAGTCGCCCGTCGCGCGGATCAGGAACTCGGCGGGGTTCGCGCCCAACCCGTCGGTGAAGGCGCCGAAGGCCAGCCGCGCGAACGGCAGCAGGCACAGCAGGAAGACGACCGGCTTGGTCGCCGGGTGCATGAGCAGCTTGTTCAGCATGGCGCAACGACCGGGCGGGCGCGCCCGCTCAGTAGTTCTTCTTCAGGTCCATGCCGGCGTAGAGCTGGCCGACCTGCGCCTCGTAGCCGTTGAACATCTCGGTCTTGCGCCGCTTCGCGAACAGGCCGCCGCCGTCGCCGATGCGGCGCTCGGTCGCCTGGCTCCAGCGCGGGTGGTCGACGGTCGGGTTCACGTTCGAATAGAAGCCGTACTCCTGCGCCGCCGCCTTGTTCCAGGCCGTGCTCGGCTCCTTCTCGACGAAGCGGATCTTGACGATCGACTTGGCCGACTTGAAGCCGTACTTCCATGGCACCACGAGCCGCACCGGCGCGCCGTTCTGGTTGGGCAGCACCTCGCCGTACATGCCGAAGGCCAGCAGCGTGAGCGGGTGCATCGCCTCGTCCATGCGCAGGCCCTCGGTGTAGGGCCAGTCGAGCACGCGCGAGCCGACGAAGGGCATGGTCTTCGGGTCGGCCAGCGTCACGAACTCGACGAACTTGGCGTTGCCCTGCGGCTCGACCTTCTTGATGAGCTCGGCCAGCGAGTAGCCGACCCACGGGATCACCATCGACCAGCCCTCGACGCAGCGCAGGCGGTAGATGCGTTCTTCCTGGGCGCTGAGCTTGAGCAGGTCTTCGATGCCGTACTTGCCCGGCTTCTTGACCAGCCCCTCGACCTCCACGGTCCACGGCCGCGTCTTGAGGGTGCCGGCGTTCTTCACCGGATCACCCTTGTCGACGCCGAACTCGTAGTAGTTGTTGTAGCTGCTCGCGTCCTTGTAGTCGGTGAGCTTTTCCATCGTCTGCGCGCCCGGCACGGCCGATTTGGCGCCCGGCAACAGGGCCAGCTTGTGCGGGCCGGTCGCCTGGGCGAAGGCCTCGCGCCCGGCAAAGGTGGCGAGCGCCGCACCCGCGGCACCGCCGGCCATCAGCTTGAGCAGGTCGCGCCGGCCTTCGTAGGCAGCGCGCGGCGTGATCTCGCTCGACAGCGGATGGTTGAAACCGTGGGTGTCGCGACGGTGCGAACGGGAAGGGAACGACATGGCAGGCCTTTCGCGTGAATCGTTGTGCTCAGGGTAGTTCGTGACATGCCCCGGTTTGGTTACGCGCCATGGCGGCGCGTGGTTTCAATTCTTCGCAAAAGGCGCCAGGCCTGCGCTTACAGCGTGCCGTAGCTGTGCAGCCCGCTCAGGAACATGTTCACGCCCAGGAAGGCGAAGGTGGTCACGGCAAGGCCGGCCAGCGCCCACCAGGCCGCCACGGTGCCGCGCAGGCCCTTCACGAGGCGCATGTGCAGCCAGGCCGCGTAGTTGAGCCAGACGATCAGCGCCCAGGTTTCCTTTGGGTCCCAGCTCCAGTAGCCGCCCCAGGCATCGGCCGCCCACAGGGCGCCGAGCACGGTCGCGATGGTGAAGAAGGCGAAGCCGACGGTGATCGACTTGTACATGACGTCGTCGAGCACCTCGTTGGCCGGCAGGCGCGCCGCGATGCGCTTGCGGCCCAGCAGGATGCCCGCGGCGATCAGCGCCGAGATGCCCGCGTAGATCACCCAGTAGCTGCCGCCGGCTTCCTGCACGCGCTGGCGGAAGGCCACCGGCACGAAGCACAGCGCCACGCCCAGGAGCCAGATCGGCGTGAGCTTGTACCAGCGGGTCTCGCTCGCCTGTTCCTTGATGAGGTACGCAAACGCGACCATCGCCGCGAGCGCGAAGGTGCCGTAGCCGATGAAGTTGGCGGGCACGTGCAGCTTCATCCACCAGCTCTGCAGCGCGGGCACCAGCGGCTGGATCTCGTGCGCCTCGCGCACGATCGTGTACCAGAGCAGGAAGCCCACCGCCGCGCTGACCACCAGCATCACGAAGGCACCCAGCGCGCGCGTGTTGTAGCGCTCTTCGAAGTACAGGTAGAACGCGGCCGTCAGCCAGCAGAACAGCACGAACACTTCGTACAGATTGCTCACCGGAATGTGGCCGATGTCCGGGCCGAGCTGGTGGCTTTCGTACCAGCGCACCATGGTGCCGATCAGCGCCATGGTCACGGCCGCCCACGCCAGGCGTGAGCCGATCAGGTCGAAGGTGTCGGCCTGTTGCTTGCCGGCGGCGAAGCCGATCCAGTAGAACAGCGTGCTCATGAAGAACAGCACGCTCATCCAGAGGATGGCCGACTGGCTCGACAGGAAATACTTGAGCCAGAACACCGAGTCGGCGCGCGCCAGGTCGCCCTGGTAGGAACTGATGGCCAGCAGCGAGGCCGCGGCCACCACCAGCGTCAGCACCCGCAGCGGGCGCCAGAACCAGCAGATGCCGATGACCGAAATCAGCGCGGCCACCAGGATCGGCTTTTCGTAGCTGTCCATCGAGCCGGCGTGGCGCATGAAGGCGAACGCGCCGCCGGCCAGCACCAGCGCCGCGAACACCCAGTCGAACAGGTTGCGGCGGGAGAGCCAGCTTTCGTGGAGCGTGAGGGTCGTGGTGTTCATGGTGACGCCGGTTCTTCTTTCTTCAGGGCGAGCAACCTGTGCTTCAGGTGCTCGAATTCGCGATCGCTGTCCAGGGTCTTGCGGTTGACCGAGAACGCCATCGTGGCGACCGTTTCGCGGCCGTCGTTGTCTCCAGAGGCGCCGCCGCCGGGTGTCAGCCACACCCACAGGCGGCGCTCGCGCACGTACAGCATGGCAAAAATACCGACGATCAGCAACAGACACCCCAGATAGACGATGTTCTTGCCAGGGGCGCGCGCCACCTGGAACACGCTGGCCTGCACCTGGGTGAAGTCGGTCATCATCATCGAGACCGGCGCCGGGTAGAAGTGCGCGTCGCTCAGGGCCAGCACGGCCTGCGTCAGGTAGCCCTGCGATTTCTCGTCGTTCGGCAGCGCGGCCAGGCCGGCGCCTTCGCGGCTCAGGTTGAGCACCTCGAACAGCACGTCGTTGAGAATGCGCACCAGCACCGTACCGGCGCGCTCGCGCTCGGCCTCGGGCACGTTGGCTTCCATGAATTCGGCAATCGCCTGCCAGCCGCCCTGCGACGCGGCGTCGGCCTTGGCGCGCTCGGCCCCCGAGAACAGCGCCAGCGCGCGGGCGGCCGACACGCGCAGCTGCTCGGCCATCTCCGGGCGCTTCGGGTCGGTCGCCTTGGCGATGTAGCGCTGGATGGCGCGCTCGCGCGTGGCGGGGTCGCCCAGCGCGGTGCGCATGCGCACGAAGCCGTCCATCGAGCCCTGCTCGTCGGCCGGCACGCGCAGGTAGCGGAACGGCTCCTCGGGCTTCTCGCGCATGCCCAGCAGGAACACCGGCTGGCCGTCGCCGGCGTCGACCGGCACCATGTAGTTCTGGTACTCGCGCGCCTGGCCGGCCGCATCGCGCAGCTTGTAGCCGATGCTGGGGCCGATGTTGCGCAGCACCTTGGGCTTGTTGGTCTTGTTGGCGGCGCCCAGGCGCGACTCGATGCCGTGGCGCAGGTCGACCTTGCGCACGTCGGCGCCGCTGCCCATGGCGCCGCCATCGGCGAAGTTCTCGACGTTGATCACCCGCAGCGCGGCGTACTCGAGCGTGAGCTTGTCCTTGCCGTTGGTGATCTCGGTGCTCGGGCCGCCGATGATGCCCTCGACCTCGAAGGGCTTGGCCGCGGCCGCCATCGGCACCGCCTTGAGCTTCACCGTGGAGCCGCCGTCGTCGAAGCTCGACTGGTAGATCTCCACGCCCTTGTAACTGGCCGGGTGGTTCACCTCGATGCGCGCGGGCACCTGCTCGCCGCTCTCGCGGTCGTGCAGCACCACCTCGCTGGCGAACAGCTTGGGCATGCCGGTCGAGTAGTAGTCGACGATGAACTTCTTCAGCTCGATGGTGAACGGCAGCTCCTGCAGCAGCACGCCGTCGGCCTGGTTCAGGATGGCCACGTTGCCCCGCCCACCCTCGGGCACGAGGATGTTGCCGCGGAAGGTCGGGTTGGCGGTCGACAGGCGGTGCTCGGGCGCCACGTCGGCGATCATGCCGCCGCCCGTGAACACGCTCTTGCCGTTGAACCAGGTCTGGGCGCGTACCACGAGATCGCCGTCGAGCAGGCCGCCGATGCACACCAGCACGATGGCGCTGTGCGCGGCGATGTAGCCCAGCTTGTGGGCACCGCCGGCGCGCGCCGCGACCATCCAGCCGGCCGAGGCCTTGCCGTCGGCGCTGGCGTTGCGCTGCTGCAGCTTGACCTTCCAGCCGCCGCTCACCAGCAGCTGGCCGATGCGGTTGGCCGCCATGTCGGGCGTTTCCGCCAGCCGGTTCTCGGCGCGCTGGCCGAAGGCCTTGAGGCTCTGGGCGCGGATGTCTTCCTTGAAGGTGCGCAGGTCGATCAGGATGCGCGGCGTGTTGCGCGCGACGCACAGCGACGTGCTGATCACCAGGAACAGCAGGATCAGAAGGAACCACCAGGCGCTGTAGACCGAGTCGAGCCGTGCCGTGCGGAACAGCTCGGCCCAGAAGGGCCCGAACTGGTTGATGTAGTTGTTGATCGGCTCATGCTGCTTGAGCACGGTGCCGATGATCGAGGCGATGCAGATGACCGTGAGCAGCGCGATCGCGAAGCGCATCGACGACAGCAGTTCCACCGCGGCGCGAAGCAGCTGCGGGCCGCGATGCACGCGAAGGCCATGGGTGGAGACGGTCATCGGGAGGGAACCAGGAAAGAGGAAAAAAACAAAAGGGCGGGCCATCCTCCTGGATCGGCCCGCCCTTTGTTTGGGATTTTTATCGGCGGTTAGTTCACGCTGGACAGCGCGACGGCGGAAATCAGCGCAGGCCGGCGATGTAGTCGGCGACAGCCTTGATTTCGCGGTCGTTGAGCTTGGCGGCCACGCCGTTCATGGGCGAGCTGTTCAGGCGGACGTTGTCGCGGAAGGCCACGAGCTGGGTCACGGTGTAGTCGGCGTGCTGGCCGCCCAGGCGCGGGTACTGGGCCGGGAGGCCGGCGCCGTTCGGGCTGTGGCAGCCGGCGCAGGCCGGGATCTGGCGATCGCCGATGCCGCCGCGGTAGATCTTCTCGCCGAGGGCGACCGTGTCCTTCTCCTTCGAGAAGCCCGGCTTGATCTTCTTGGAGCCGACGAACCAGGCGATGTTGCGCATGTCTTCTTCGGACAGCGCCGAGGCCAGCGGCTTCATGATGGCGCTCTTGCGCTTGCCGGACTTGAAGTCCTGCAGCTGCTTGAGGATGTATTCGGGGTGTTGTTGCGCCAGCTTGGGGTTGGCTGCGATGGCCGAGTTGCCGTCCGCGTTGTGGCACGAAGCGCAGCTTTGGCTGTTGGCCGGCGTCGCATTGAACAGCGTGTCGCCCTTGGCGGGATCGGGCTTGGCCGGCTTGGCGGCTGCCGCTGCGGGGGCAGCTGCATGCTCACCGGCTGCAAAACTCGCGCTGGCTGCGACGCCCATGAGGGCTGCAAGCAGAATATTGGCAAACAACTTCATATCGGGGGCTTCGAATTTATGGCGCAAAACCCCGCGATTCTACAATGGCGCCCCGTTCCGAAAGCCCATTGATGACCTCCCCGCGCGCCAAGTCCGCCGCTTATCCTCCCCGCGCGGCCCCTGCCGTGGACCCGCAGGTCGCTGAACGCGAGCGCGTGGCCCTCGGTTGGCTGCACACCGCCCACTTCCTGACCAGCGCTCCACAACTCGAGCACCTGCCCCCAGTCGACCTGCCTGAGATCGCTTTTGTCGGCCGATCGAACGCCGGCAAATCGACCGCCATCAACACCCTGACGCAGCAGACGCGCCTGGCCTTCGCCTCGAAGACGCCGGGCCGCACGCAGCACATCAACCTGTTCGGCATCGGCAAGCAGAAGGTCGACGACGCCGTGCTGGCCGACCTGCCCGGCTACGGCTACGCGGCCGTGCCGAAGGAAGCCAAGCTGCGCTGGCAGCGCGTGATGGGGAACTACCTCATGACGCGCGAAAGTCTGCGCGGGGTTGTCCTGATGTGCGATCCGCGCCACGGCATGACCGAGCTCGACGAGATCCTGCTCGACGTGATCCGCCCGCGCGTCGAGCAAGGCCTCAAATTCCTCGTGCTGCTGACCAAGTCCGACAAGCTCACGCGCACCGAAGCCGCCAAGGTGCTGTCGATTACGCGACTGAACGCCGGCGGCGGCGAGGTCAAACTGTTCTCGGCCCTGAAGAAGCAAGGGGTCGGCGAAGCGGCCGAGCTGCTGTGGCGCTGGGTGCACCCCGACGATGCCGCGCCAGCGCCCGCGCCGCCACCGGCCGACGACGCCTGATGCGCTAGAAGACCCGGCTGCATCGAGCGTCCCGCCTGCGAAGTTCACTATCAAAACAATAGCGACAGTCAACCCAAGGAGACACGAAGCATGATCGAGACCTTCCAACGCAGCCTGCCCAACGGCACCACCCTGAGTTGCCGCGCCGCCGGCAAGCCGGGCCAGCCGCTGATGGTGTTCCTGCACGGCTTCCCCGAAGCCGCGTTCATCTGGGACGAACTGCTCGCCTACTTCTCGGACCCGGCCCACGGCGGCTACCGCTGCGTGGCGCCCAACCTGCGTGGCTTCGAGAAGTCCAGCGCGCCCACGGAAGTGGCCGACTACAAGGCCCACCTGCTGATCCAGGACATCCAGCAGCTCGTGGCCACCGAGAGCGCCGACGGCACCATGGCCGCGCTGGTGGCCCACGACTGGGGCGGCGCCTTCGCCTGGGGCTACGCCAACGCCTTTCCGCAGCAGGTCGGCAAGCTGGTCATCATCAATTCGCCGCACCCGGGCACCTTCACGCGCGAGCTGCGCAACAACCCGGCGCAGCAGCAGGCCAGCGCCTACATGCACTTCCTGGCGCGCCCCGACGCCGAAGCCCTGCTCGCGGCCGACGACTTCAAGCGCATGTGGCCCTTCTTCCTGCTGATGAAGGCCGGCCCGGACGGCTTCGGCTGGCTCACCGAGGAAGTGAAGCAGCAGTACCGCGAGGTCTGGAGCGCGGGCCTCACGGGCGCCTGCAACCTGTACCGCGTCACGCCGATGAAGCCGCCACTGCCGGGCCAGTCGATCGACAGCATTCCGGTGCTGCCGCGCGAACGCCTCACGGTGACCATGCCGACCTTCGTGTTCTGGGCACTCGACGACGCCGCGCTGCTGCCGGGCCTGCTCGAAGGGCTGGAAGACTACGTGCCCCAGCTCGAGGTCAAGAAGGTGCCGAACGCCACCCACTGGATCGTGCACGAGCAGCCGCAGCTGGTCGCGCGCGAGATCGAGGGCTTCCTGGCCCGCAATTGAGGCGGCCGCCGCCGGGCCGCCCCAAGGCGGGCCGCGCCTCCCCCTCGGGGGGTGGAGTTACACGCAGCGAAGCGAAGTGAAAAGCCGGGGGGCTTTCAATAGATCGGCGGCTCGCCCTCGGGGCGGGTCTTGAACCGGCGGTGCACCCAGTAGTACTGGGACGGCATCGTGTCGATGTAGCCCTGCAGGCGCTCGTTCATGAGCGCCGTGTCGGCCTCGACGTCGTCGGTCGGGAAGTTCTGCCACGCCGACAGCACCTGGATCTCGTAGCCGCCCGGCGTGAGCTTCGCCACCACCGGCACCACCTTGGCCTTGCCCAGCCGCGCAAAGCGCGACAGCGAGGGCACGGTGGCCGCCTGCACGCCGTAGAAGGGCACGAAGATGGTCTGGTCGCGCCCGAAATCCATGTCGGGCAGCAGGTACAGCAAACCGCCCTTGCGCAGCCCCGAGAGGATGGGCTTGATGCCGTCCACCCGGTTGAGCGCCGCCACGTCGCCGAAGCGCGTGCGGCCTTCGCGGATCCAGGCGTCGACCATCGGGTCGCGCTGGGTCGTGTAGATCGTGGCCGACGGGCGCGCCGTGTGCATGGTGAGCGCGGTGGCCGCGGCGTCGAGGCCGTAGAAGTGCGGCGCGAACAGGATCATCGGCGCCTCGCCCTCGGCGATTTCGCGGATTTCCGGCGCCGCGCCCACGATCGTGAGCCGGCTCTTCACCACCTTCTCGGGCGCATGCCACAGCCAGCTGCGGTCCAGCCATGACTGCGCGACGAAGACGAAGGTCTCGCGCGCGATGGCGCGGCGCTCGGCCTCCGATTTTTCGGGGAAGCACAGGGCCAGGTTCCGGTCGACCACGCGCCGCCGCGGCACGGCGATGGTGTGCAGCAGGCGGCCGAGGACCCTGCTGAAGCCGCGCACCAGCGGCAGGGGCAGCGGGGCCAGCACCCGCATGAAGCCGATACCGAGTCGGGAACTGAGACTCATGACGCAGCCCCTCCGGCGGCGTTGGCCACCACGGCGGGTTCGCCGCGCGGCTCCTTGTAGCGCGCGTAGTCCCAGACGTACTGGCCGGGCAGGCTGTGGATCAGGCGGCCGATGCCGTCGTTCATGGCGGCGGCGGCGTCCTCGATGGAGGCCTCGGGGTCGGTGAGCGCGGTGCCGACGATCGGCTCGAAGCGGATCACGTAGCCCGCGCCGCGCGGCAGGCGCTCGCACACGCTGAGGAAGCAGGCGGCGCCGGTCTGTTGGGCCAAACGGGGAAGCAGGGTCATGGTGTAGGCGGGGCGGCCGAGGAAAGGCGCCCACACGCCCTGCCCCAGCGGCGGCACCTGGTCGGGCAGGATGCCGGTGTAGCCGCCGCTGCGCAGCGTGCGGATCAGGCCGCGCACGCCGGTGTTGTTGGTCGGCAGGGTCTGCAGGCCGGGCCGGTCGCGCGAACCCGCGGCGATCAGGTCGGCCATCCATTTCTTGCGCGCCGGACGGAACAGCGCGGTGATCGGCCCGAAGTCCGCGAGAAAGCGCTCGCCGATGGCCTGGCCGCACATCTCCCAGCTGCCCAGGTGCGGTGCCACGAGGATCACGCCCTTCTTGGCGCGCATCGCGGCCTCGAAGGCCTCGACGCCTTCCCAGCGCACCACGCGCGTCAGCACGCTCTCGCCCTGCGGGCGCAGCCACAGCCAGGGCAGCTCGGACGCCATGTGGCCGGCGGCGGCGATGGCGGGACGGTACTGCGCGGGCGAGAAGCCGGCGCTCTCGGCGTTGGCCTTGAAGCGGCGGCGGTAGTCCGGCGCGCACCACCAGACCAGCCATCCCAGCAAGGCGCCGAGCCGATGCATCAGCGGCATCGGCACGCGGGCAAGCAGGCGGAACAGGGTGATCATTGAACGGGGAGGGGGAGAGAGTCAGGGAGGGTCAAAAGGCGGACGCGCGCGCATGGTATTGCGCGGCTCGAATAGAATGCAAATTGTCGCCGAGTTACGGAACAACTTGCAGGGCGACACCCACAAGCGCGAATGCGATTGTGTCCCGTCGATACGTCGACATCTGCTAAAGCGTTCGCCAGGGCTCCGCAGAGTTGGCAACGCGCCAATTGAACTTCAAGGAGTGACCACAGTGGCGAACGACTTTCTCTTTACCTCCGAATCGGTCTCCGAAGGCCATCCCGACAAGGTCGCGGACCAGATCTCGGACGCGATCCTCGACGCGATCTTCGAACAGGACCCCCGCAGCCGCGTCGCCGCCGAAACGCTGACCAACACCGGCCTCGTGGTGCTTGCCGGCGAGATCACGACCAACGCGCACGTCGACTACATCCAGGTCGCGCGCGACACCATCAAGCGCATCGGCTACGACAACACCGAGTACGGCATCGACTACAAGGGTTGCGCGGTGATGGTCTGCTACGACAAGCAGTCCAACGACATCGCCCAGGGCGTGGACCACGCCTCCGACGACCACCTGAACACCGGCGCCGGCGACCAGGGCCTGATGTTCGGCTACGCCTGCGACGAGACGCCCGAGCTGATGCCCGCGCCGATCTACTACGCGCACCGCCTCGTGGAGCGCCAGGCCCAGCTGCGCAAGGACGGCCGCCTGCCCTTCCTGCGCCCCGACGCCAAGAGCCAGGTCACGATGCGCTACGTGGACGGCAAGCCCCACAGCATCGACACCGTGGTGCTCTCGACGCAGCACAGCCCCGACCAGAGCGAAACCTCGACCAAGATGAAGGCCTCGTTCAACGAGGCCATCATCGAGGAGATCATCAAGCCCGTGCTGCCCAAGGAATGGCTGCAGAACACGCGCTACCTGATCAACCCGACCGGCCGCTTCGTCATCGGCGGCCCGCAGGGCGACTGCGGCCTCACCGGCCGCAAGATCATCGTCGACACCTACGGCGGCGCCTGCCCGCACGGCGGCGGCGCGTTCTCGGGCAAGGACCCGTCCAAGGTCGACCGCTCGGCCGCCTACGCCGCGCGCTACGTGGCCAAGAACATCGTGGCCGCTGGCCTGGCGCGCCAGTGCCAGATCCAGGTGGCGTACGCCATCGGCGTGGCCCAGCCGATGAACATCACGGTCTACACCGAAGGCACCGGCGTGATCCCCGACGAGAAGATCGCCGAGCTCGTGCGCGAGCACTTCGACCTGCGTCCGAAGGGCATCATCCAGATGCTCGACCTGCTGCGCCCGATCTACCAGAAGACCGCCGCCTACGGCCACTTCGGCCGCGAAGAGCCCGAGTTCACCTGGGAAGCCACGACGCAAGCGGCCGCACTGCGCGCCGCAGCCGGCCTCAAGTAAGCACTGCGACTACCGGGCCTCAAGGCCCGCCGTCCCCTCGGGGCGGCGGGCCTTTTCCTTTCATGGCGCGTTCGCTCAGAAGCGGTACGCGCCGCTCAGGCCCACCGTCCAGTTGCGGTCCGGCGCGGGCTCGTAGAAGCGCGCATTGCCTTCGTTGACGATGACCGAGCCCATGTAGCGCCGGTCGAACAGGTTGTCGACGCGCGCGAAGGCGTTGAAGTCCCAGCGCTCCCACTTCTTCAGGTAGCCGGCGTACAGCGCCGCCACGGCGTAGCCGTGCGCGCTCGCGGTGTTCAGGTCGTTGGCCTGGATGCGGCTCAGGGCGCGCATCTCGACGCCGGCGCGCCAGCCTTCGGGCGGCACCCAGCCGAGCGAGGCGAACAGCGACTGCCGCGCAATGCCCGGGATGCGGTTGCCCGCGTTCACGGCGTTGCCGCCCGCACAGGGCGACGGCGAGCAGAACGCATCGCGGTAGGTCGCGTCCAGCCAGGTGTAGGCGACCTGCGTGCGCCAGTGGTCGGCCGTTTCGTGCTGCCAGCCCAGCTCGAAGCCGTTGCGCCGCGTGCGCCCCGCGTTCTGGAAGGTGGCGCGACCGCCGCTGTTGGTGGCGGTGACGATCTCGTCGCGCGTGCGGGTGTGGAACAGCGCCGCCGTCAGCAGGCCGCCGGCCAGCCGCGCCTTCGCGCCCACCTCGAGGCTGTCGTTCACCGACGGCCGCAGCCCGAAGTTGAGCCCGCTGGCACCGCCCGGGCGGTACGACAGCTCGTTGAGCGTCGGCGTCTCGAAGCCCCGGCCGACCGAGCCGTACACCGCGAGATCGGGCGTGGCCTGGTAGCGCAGCGAGGCCACGGGCAGGGTCTTGCTGTAGCTCGCGCTGCCGCTGTCGTCGCGGTTGGCACCACCGATGTAGAGGTCGTGCGAATCGAAGTGCACACGGCTGCGACGCACGCCGGCCTCGAGCGTCCAGCGCTCCGCGAAGCGCCAGGCGGCCTGCGCATAGGGGTCGAGGTTCCAGACCTCGTTGCGCTCGTTGCGGCGCAGGCGCCCCTGCACGCCCAGCAGGGGCGCGGCCACCGGGCCCAGGTAGTTCTCGTAGCCGCGGCGGCGCTCGCGCAGGCTGTCGTAGCCCAGGCCCGCCACGAGGTCGAAGGGCCGGTCGGCCAGCTGCAGTGCGGCGGTCCAGCGCAGGTCGACGCCGCCGTACTGGCGCGTGAGGTCGATCACCCCGCCCGCATGCAGCGGGCTCTGCTGCGCCGACGGCGGGATCGACTGGAACTGCACGGTCTTGCGCTCGCCGCCGTAGACCATGAACTGCAGCGCCTGTTCGGCACTGAGGCGCCGTTCGTAGCGCAGGCCGACCTGCGTCTGCTCGACCGTCTTGCGCGTGTCGTACTGCAGCGCCAGCGGCGCCTTGCGCGGTGCCTGCGCAACCTGCTCGGCCGTCAGGCCCAGCGGGTCTTGCGCCTCGATGCGCACGCTGTTGAACACCAGCGTGAGCTTGTCGCCGTTATCGAGCGCGATACCCAGCTTGCCGTTCGCGATGTTGCGCCGCGCGGCACTCTGCTCGCGCCAGCCGTCGGTGCGAAAGTGGCTCGCGCCGAGCAGGTAGTCGACCGCGCCCTGCGAACCGCTCAGCTGCAGCGACTGGCGCCAGCTGCCGAAGCTGCCGCCGGCCAGCGAGTACGACAGGCGCGGCGCGCCCTCCCCCGAGGCCGTGAACGCCTGCACCACGCCGCCCGACGAATTGCCGTACAGCGCCGAGAACGGCCCGCGCAGCACTTCGACGCGGTCGACCGAGCCGATGTCGATGTTCGAGGTCTGCCCCTGCCCGTCGGGCAAGGTGGCCGGAATGCCGTCGACGTACAGGCGCACGCCGCGCACGCCGAAGGTCGAGCGCGCGCCGAAGCCGCGCACCGACAGCTGCAGGTCCTGCGCGTAGTTCATGCGGTTCTGCACCTGCAGGCCGGGCACGGCGCCCAGGCTCTCGGACAGGTTGACCTGCATCCGGCTGTCGCGCATCTCGTCGCCATCGACGCGGTCGACCGAGCCGGGCACGAGAAACGGAGACAGCGTGCCGCGCGGCGTCGAAACGGTGACATCGCGCAGCGTGCCGGCCGGCGACGTGGCGGGTTGCTGGCCGTGCACGGCCAGCGGAGCGCCCAGGATCAGCAGGCGAAGCGGGTAGGAGAGTGCGGCATTCATCGGCACCGATTCTGCGTCGGTGCCCTGCCCCTTTCGCCTAGCGCGAACCCGTGCGCGGCGACCGGCGCCAGCCGTACCAGGCGCACACGAGCACCGGAATGCCCAGGCCCACCCAGGCCACCATGTCGCCGAGGCCGCCATCGCTGAACAGCGCGGTGATGAGGCCGACCGTGGTCATCACGCCGAGCGCGATCGGCCAGCCCCACATGCGCCAGAAGGACTGGTGCGGTGCCTTGTGGTGCGTCGTCATGCCTGCACCTTCATGGCCGGTGCCGGCTCGGGCTGCGGGTCCGACGCCGAGGGCGGCGCGCGCTCCGTGGCGGGCGCCGCGGTCGGGGTCGCCCGGGCCGGCACGGTGTTGCCGCGCTTGAGCCACAGGTACAGCCCGCTGCCCAGCACGATGATGGTCGCGATGTCCAGCAGCGCCCACAGGATCTGCATCGGCATGCCGCCGTAGTCGCCGAAGTGCAGCGGCTGCGACACCAGCAGGCCCGTGAGGTACCACGGCATCTTCGGCGCCGCCGTCACCTCTGCGGTCTTGGCATCGACCAGCACCGGCTGCAGCAGCTTCGAGGTGAAGGGCTCGTTGCCGCGCAGGAAGAAGGTCGTGTGGTGCGGGCTCGAGAACGAGGTGCCCGGGAAGGCGATGAACGACAGCTTCATGCCGGGCGCCTTCTGCATCGCACCTTCCATCGAGCGCTGCAGCGAGCCGCGCTCGGCCACCGGCACCACCGGCTCGTTCTTGTAGGGCGCGAGCAGCGTGCTGAGCTGGTCGTACTGCCAGTACTTGATGATCAGGTCGGCCCACGTGTTGATCATGCCGGTGGAGCCCACCACGAACAGCCACACCAGCGTGACGATGCCCAGCAGGTTGTGCAGGTCGAGCCACTTCAGGCGCGGGCGCTTCTCGCGCCGCACGGTGCCGAAGTCGAGCTTGCGCATGAACGGCGAATACAGCACCACGCCCGAGACGATGGCCACCAGCAGCAGCAGCCCCATGAAGCCCAGGAACAGCTTGCCCGGCAGCCCGGCGAACAGGTCGACGTGCAGCTTGAACATGACGTACATGAAGCCCTGGCTGAACTCCGGCTGCGCCAGCACGACGCCGGTGCGCGCATCGACCGCCACCGACTTGAAGTCTTCGGTGGGCTCGGGCGTGGGCGTGAGCGTGACGAACCACAGGCCGTCGTCGTCCTCGGGCTGCGAGACGAACTGCACCACGCGGTCGGGGTGCTTGGCGCGGCCGATCTCGACCACCTTGTCCAGGCTGATGCGCGGCGTGTTCGCCGGCATCTTCGGCGCCTCGACCTCGGTGCCCAGCAGGTGGCCGATCTCGTGGTGGAAGATCAGCGGCAGGCCGGTGATGCACAGCAGCAGCATGAACACCGTGCAGACAAGGCTGCTCCACTTGTGCACCCAGGCCCAGGTCTTGATCTTTCGGCTGTCCATGTCGTCGTGCGTCGTTGGGTGGTGAAAAGGCTAGAAGCGGTAGGTGGCGCTCGCCACGATGTTGCGGCGTGCACCGTACCAGCAGTCGCCACGCGACAGGCAGGTGCTGAAGTACACCTTGTCCGTCACGTTGTTGATGTTGAGCGCATAGCGCCACTGGGCCGTATCGTAGGCAAACACCAAGTCGGCCAGCGCCACGCCCGGGATGCGCGGGCCGGTGCCGAACTGGGTGTCGCGGAACGAACTCATCACGCGCACGCCGGCGCCGGCCGAGAAGCCGCTCATGCCGGCCACCGAGAACCTGTACTTGGCCCAGAAGCTGGCCTGGTGCTTGGGCAGGCCTTCGATCTGCGCGTCGGCGTCGGTGTAGTTGTAGTGGGCGATCAGGTCGAGGTTGGCGCCCACCGAGCCCTTGGCTTCCAGTTCCACGCCCCGGGTCTTGGTCAGGCCGCGCTGCGAGAACACCTTCGGCTGCTCCTCGACGATCTGGTTCTTCTCGCGCAGGTCGTACACCGCGGCGCTGAAGGCCATGGCGCGGTTCTTCGGCTCGTACTTGACGCCCGCTTCCCACTGCTCGCCGCGCAGCGGCGAGAAGATGCGGCCTTCGCGCGGCGACTGCGGCGTGAACGACTCGCTGTAGCTCAGGTACGGCGACCAGCCCGACGGATGGGCGTACATCACGCCCAGGCGCTTGGTGGTGGCGCTGCTCTTTTGCTCGTCGCTGCCGGCGGCGCTGGACACGGCCCGGTCATGGCGCAGGCCGGCCACGAAGATCCAGTTGTCGAGCTTGATCTGGTCCTGCAGGTACAGGCCGGTCTGGCGCTGGCGGGTGCGCGGACGCGCCACGCGCTCGGGTTCGTCCACGTGGCCGTACACCGGCGCATAGAGGTCGATGGTGTCGGCGGTGGTGCCGCCCCAGACGTTCTCGCGCTGGCGCGCGAAGTCCGCGCCCACGAGCAGCGTGTGCTGGAGCGCGCCGGTCTGGAAGTGGCCCTCGACGTGGTTGTCCAGCGTCTGCGTGCGGTTGCGGGTCAGCTGGCTGTCGAAGTAGCGGGGGAACACGCGCTTGAAGATCGGGTCGGTCGACCAGCTGTCGAAGCCGCTGAACGCACCGCCGTAGTGGTAGCGGTTGTCGTTTTCGTTCTTCGCATAGCGGAAGTTCTGGCGCACGGTCCAGCTGTCGTTGAACTTGTGCTCGAACTGCCAGCCGAAGGTCTGGCGCTCGCTGTTGTAGTAGTCGCCGGCCTCGCCGATGAAGCGGCTGGCGGGCACGCGGCCGTTCGGGTTCGGCAGCAAGGTGCCTTCCCACGGCAGGAACTGCGAGCTGCTGCCGCTCTTGTCTTTTTGCCACAGCCCCTGCAACGTGAGCGAGGTCGCCGCGTTGGGGCGCCAGGTGAGCGAGGGCGCGATCACGCTGCGGTCGTCGGGCACGTTGTCCACCTGCGAGTCGGACTTGCGCTGCAGCGCGATCAACCGGTACGACAGCGAGCCATCGGCATTCAGCGGACCGGTCAGGTCGGCCTGCACCTGCTTGCGGCCGAAGCTGCCGAACTGCACGCCCACCTCGCGCTGGGCCTCCTGCAGCGGCCGCTTGCTGACCATGTTGACCACGCCCGCCGCGGTGCCCGCGCCGAACAGCATGCCCGAGGGGCCGCGCAGCACCTCGAGGCGCTCCAGCGTGTAGGGCTCGGTGCGCGTGGTGCTGGTGTAGTAGCCGTAGGCCTGGCGCAGGCCGTCGAGGTAGATGTCGGGGTAGGCGCCGCGCACGCGGATCGAGTCGGTGCGCGAATCGACACCGTAGGCGTCGGAGCGCACGCCCGCCGCATAGTTGAGGGCGTCCTGCAGGTTGTTGGCGCCCTGGTCGACCATCTGGTCGCGCGTGATCACGGTGACGGACTGCGGCGTTTCCGACAGCGGCGTGTCGGTCTTGGTGGCGGTGACGGCGTTCTTCGCGCGGTAGCCGATCACGGGCGAGGTGGCGGTCTCGGCTTCGGCGTTCGCATCGACGCGCACTTCAGGCAGCGAGCCCGTGCCGCCCGTTTGCGCCAGAACGTGCTGCTGCGCGTAGATCGCCAGACAGCCCACCAGCACCGAAGCGGCCCTGCGCCGCGCCCTCATTCTTGCCATGTTTTTATTGCTCATTGAACACTATTGATAACAATTCGCATTCTATTGTCAAGAAAGTCGCGGTCCACGGGTTTTCCAGCACCCGGGGGCGAAGCGTTGCAAAACCGCCGCGGTCGCCGCCGCGCGCCGGGCTACGATGCCGCCCGCACGCCCTTGCGTGCGCTGACAGGCCCCATGCTCAAGCTCCTCGCCTTGTTGTTTCCTGCGCTGCGCGGCCCGGCGCTGGTGCTGGTCGTGCTGGTGCTCACCGGCTGCGCCGGCCTGCCGCCGCGCCTGCCCGATGGGCCGCCCTCGATCGCCATTCCCGCTTCGGCCGCCACCCCGCTCGGCCACGCCGCCGCCAGCCTCGATTCACCGCCCGACGGGCTGTCGAGCATGCGGCCGCTGATCGAGGCCTCGTTCGCGCTCGATGCGCGGCTGGAACTCATCCGCCGCGCCCGGGCCTCGCTCGACGTGCAGACCTACCAGCTCGGCAACGACAAGACCGGCCGCCTGCTCCTGCGCGAACTGCGCGACGCCGCCCGGCGCGGCGTGCGCGTGCGCCTGCTGCTCGACGACTTCTACACCGCCGGCATGGACCGCCTGCTGCTCGGGCTGGCCGCAGAGCCGAACGCGCAGGTGCGGCTGTTCAACCCCTTCGTGAACGCGCGCGATCACTCGTCGCTGCGCTGGCTCGAGTTCTTCGGCGATTTCCGGCGGCTCAACCACCGCATGCACAACAAGCTGTTCATCGCCGACGGTGCCATGGCCATCGCCGGCGGACGCAACCTCGCGGACGAGTATTTTTTGCGCAGCGAGAGCGCCAACTTCATCGACTTCGAGCTGCTGCTGGCCGGCCCGGTGGTGCCGCAGTCGGCCGGAATCTTCGACACCTACTGGAACAGCGACGTGGTCTACCCGCTGCAGCGCATGGCCGGCACGACGCTCACGCCCGACGAGCTCAAGGCCGCCTTCGACGCCGCGACCTCGCCCGCCTTCGCGCCTCTGCCCGATCCGCTGGCCGCCACCGACCTGCTGGGCGACCTGCCGCTGGGCGCGCAGCTGGACAACATCGGCGAGACGCGCTGGATCCGCGCCGAGGCCGCCGCCACCGCCGACAGCCCGAACAAGGCCCTGGGCACGATGGCGCGCCCGCAGGAGTCGCTGGCGCAGCGCTTCCACGAGATGCTGGGCGCCGCGAAGTCGAACGTGGTGGTGATCTCGCCCTACTTCATTCCCGGCGACGAGGGCATGGAGCGCATCCGCATGGGCCGCGACCACGGCCTGAGCATCACCGTGGTCACCAACTCGCTGGCCGACAGCGACGAGCCGCTGGTGAACATCAACTACAACCGCTACCGCGTCGACATGCTCAAGCTCGGCGTGAACCTGTACGAGGTCAGCACGCAGCAGCTCAAGCGCAGCGGCCAGTTCCGCAGCCTGCTCAAGAAGGCGCGCGGTCGCCTGCACGCCAAGCTGGCGCTGGTCGACCGCCAGTGGGTGCTGCTGGGCTCGATGAACCTCGACCCGCGCTCGGCCCTGCTGAACACCGAGTTCGGCGTGCGCGTGCGCAGCTTCGAGCTCACGCAGGCGCTGCTCTTCGCCTACCAGCTGGACGACATGGAAGGCGTGTACCGCGTCGTGCTCAAGCCCGACGGCCAGAACGTGCAATGGATCGGCACCGGCGACGTGCACAACGAGGTGCTCGACAGCGAGCCCGACTCCAGCATGCTCACGCGCCTGCAGCTGCTGCTGTTCTCGTGGTTCGTGCCGACCGACCAGCTGTGAACGGCGAGCGGGCAGCCCCCCGTCGCATCCTCACCACAAATGCAAACGCCTCGCATTTAGCTCTTTAGAATTCAGCCCGCCGCGTCCAGCGGCCGTCATGGCGTCCCGCCACGGAGATTCTTCCGTCCGCGCTGCGCCATTGCCTCACCCAGACATTTCCAGTTCAAGGCAGGGCACGACAACGCCCTTCGTCTCTCGCGACGAAGGGCGTTGTCGCGTACGGCTGCGCCTGCGCGGCGCCGCCCTCCAAGAACAAGCACAACCGGACAACATGAAGCCCTCCTCCCGCACAGCCACCCGCACCGCCACCCCCTCGCGCCCGCTGTGGCCCCTTTCGCTGCTGGCCGGCGCCGCCCTCGCGTCGCTGTCGGGCGTCGCGCTGGCACAGGCCAGCGCCTCGACCCTGAAGGAAGTCACCGTCAGCGCCGAGGACGACAAGGGCTACGCCCCCGCCGCCGCCAGCACCGCCACCAAGGGCAGCGCGCCGCTGCGCGACGTGCCGCAGGCCGTGAACGTGCTGCCCGAGCAGCTGCTGCGCGACCAAGGCGCCGTGTCGATGCAGGACGCCCTGCGCAATGTGCCGGGCGTGAGCTTCAACCACGGCGACGGCCAGCGCGACCAGGTCGTGATCCGCGGCTTCAGCGGCATCTCCGACTGGTTCGTCGACGGCGTGCGCGATGACGCCCTGTACTTCCGCGACCTCTCGGACACCGAGCGCATCGAGGTGCTCAAGGGCCCGGCCGCCGTGCTCTACGGCCGCGGCTCCTCGGGCGGCCTGATCAACCGCGTGACCAAGAAGCCCGTGTTCGAGCGCCGCTTCGGCGAGGTCTCGCTGGGCCTGGGCAGCCACCACTACACGCGCAGCACGCTCGACCTGAACACGCCCATCGGCGAGAACATGGCCTTCCGCCTGAACGTGGCGGGCGAGCAGTCGGACAGCTACCGCGACCAGCAGTTCACCGACCGCCACAACATCGCGCCCTCGCTGGCGATCAAGTTCAGCCCGCAGACCGACCTGCTGCTGCAGTACACCAACCTGCGCGACCAGCGCCTCACCGACTTCGGCATCCCGGCGCTCAACGGCCGCCCGGTCGACGTGCCCATCGGCGCCTACTACGGCTCGGCGCACGGCAAGCGCGACGACACCGTGACCAGCAAGGTGCAGACCTTCACCGCCACGCTGAACCACCGCTTCAGCGACGCGCTGAGCCTGCGCAACACCACGCGCTATTCGAGCTACCACCTGGACCGCAACAACACGCTGCCCAGCGGCACCACCGACCCGGTGCGCCTGACGGTGGGCCGCACGCGCGGCATCGTCGACCGCGACGAGAGCGGCTGGTTCAACCAGACCGACCTGACCTGGCGCAACGACCTGGGCGGTTTCAAGCAGGAGTGGCTGGTCGGCGCCGAGTTCGGCGTGCAGCGCAAGCGCCTTTTCAGCGTGTCTTCCGCCACAGGAGCGCAGCGCGTGAACCTGTTCAGCCCGGTGGCGGACCCGCTGCCGATCCCGCTGGCCACCTACCTCGCCGACGGCGCGATCCCGAGCAACAGCGAGTTCAAGACCGCGGCCGTGTACTTCCAGGACCAGATCACGCTGGCGCCGCACTGGAAGGCGCTGATCGGCGGGCGCTACGACGTGTTCAAGCAGGACACCAGCTTCGAGCGCAAGCTCGCGCCGCTGGAACGCACCGACCGCAAGTTCAGCCCGCGCGCCGGCGTGGTGTGGCAGCCCGACACGGTGCAGTCGTACTACGTGTCGTACAGCCGCTCGTTCCAGCCCTCGGGCGAGAACTTCGCGCTGTCCACCGGCAACATCGACAACGCACCCGAAATCACCGTCAACAAGGAAATCGGCGCCAAGTTCGACCTGCTCGACGGCGGCCTGAACCTCACGACCGCGCTGTTCAACCTGGAGCGCTCGGGCATCAAGAACACCGACCCGAACAACCCGCGCCGCCAGATCAACGTCGGCACGCAGCGCACCAACGGCCTGGAGCTCGCGCTCAACGGCCGCCTGCCGGGCCGCTGGGACGTGAGTGCGGGCTATGCCTACCTCGACGCGAAGATGACCAAGTCGCTCGCCACCGTGAGCTCGCTGCAGCTGCCCGTGGGCGCCGCGATCCCGGTGCAGGGCAAGACCGCCGCGCTCACGCCGCGCCACTCGGCCTTCGTGTGGGCCATGAAGGACCTCGGCCACGGCTTCAGCGCCGGCGGCGGCCTGAACTACGTCAGCGCGCGCTATGCCTCGCTGAGCAACCTCGTCACGCTGCCCTCGTACCTGACCGCCGACCTCGCGGCCAACTACAAGACCGAGCGCTACGAGATCGCGCTGAACCTGAAGAACATCGCGAACCGCAAGTACTACGTCTCGGCCCACGGCAGCGTGGACAACCTGATCCTGCCGGGACCGGGGCGCGAAGTGCAGCTGACGCTGCGCGCGAAGTTCTGAGAAGGCCTCAGGTCGCCGCCGCCGTGCGGCGCCGCTGCAGCCACGTGACCCACCAGGCGCCCGCCGTGCACAGCACCAGGTAGACGACGGCGACCAGGATGTAGACCTCGACCACGCGCCCGTCGCGTTGTCCCACCTTGCTAGCGGCGCCGAGAAAGTCGTTCAGGCTGATCACGTAGACCAGCGAGGTGTCCTTGAGCAGCGCGATGGTCTGGTTGATGAGCGAGGGCGTCATGTTGCGAAACGCCTGCGGCAGGATCACGTGCCGCATCGCCTGCCCCGGCGACATCCCCAGCGACTGCGCCGCCTGCATCTGGCCGGCGCGCACGCTGCCGATGCCGGCGCGGATGATCTCGCAGTAGTACGCGGACTCCGCGAGCACGAACGCCACGAGCGCGGCGTAGATCGGCCCGACGCCGAGGTTCGGGTCGCCGGTCACGGCGCGCAGCACCACCGGCATCAGGAAGTAGATCCACAGGATCGTGAGGATCAGCGGGATCGAGCGGAACAGGTTCACGTACCCCGCCACGAGCGCCGCCACCGGCCGCGGCGCGAAGATCCGCGTGATCGCCAGCAGGGTTCCCAGGCCGATGCCCGCGGCCATGGAGGCCGCCACCAGCAAGGCGGTCATCTGCAGGCCCTGCAGCAGGTAGGGCCAGGCGCGCTGCAGGGCAACCCAATCGAAGTCGTAGCCCATCACGCGGCGCCCAGCAGCCCGGGCACCCGCACCCGGTGTTCGATGCGGCGCATCAGCACGATCACGCCGTAGGTGATCGCCATGTAGATGAGCGTCGCCACGATGAAGGCCTCGAAGGGATGGGCGCTGAACTCGCTGAGCTGGCGCGTCTGCCCGGTGAGTTCCATGAGCCCGATCGTCAGCGCGACGGCCGAGTTCTTGAACACGTTCAGGAAGTCCGAGGTCAGCGGCGGGATGACGATGCGCAGGGCCTGCGGCAGGATCACGTACCGGTAAGCCGCCACGGTTCCCAGGCCCATCGCCATGGCCGCCTGCTTCTGGCTGCGCGGCACCGACTCGATGCCCGCGCGCACCTGCTCGGCCGCCTTCGCCGCCGTGTAGAGCGTGAGGCCCACCAGCACGGTGAGGAACTGGTTCGCGGTCGGGTTCATCTGCTTGATCGCATGGCCCCAGGCGGTCGGCAACAGCTCGGGCACCACGAAGTACCAGAGAAACAGCTGCACCAGCAGCGGCGTGTTGCGAAAGCAGTGGATGTACACCGCCGACAGCGTGCGCGCCGTCCGGTGGGGCAGCGTCCGGGCCGCGCCGGCGATCAGGCCCAGGCCCAGTGCCAGCGTCCAGGCCAGCAGCGACAGCGCGACCGTCCACAGCAACCCGCGCACGAGCATCAGGCCGTACAGGCCCTCCCCCGTGACCGAGGGTTTGAAGAAGATCAACCAATCCCAGGTGTAGTGCATCGCGAAAGGTGCCGGGGGGCGGTTCGGTTCGTGAAGGGGTGGCCGCGCCCGCGCCTTACAGCGGCTGGTCGCTCGGATGGCGCACGAGCTCCTGCATGTCGGGCGACATCGGGAAGTTGACCGTCACGCTGCCCTTCACCGCGATGGGCTTGAGGAAGTACTTCTCGTACAGCGCGGTGAACTCGCCCGATCGCATCATCCCGGTGATCACGCCGTCCACGAGCTTCTTGAACGCCGCGTCGCCCTTGCGCAGCATGCAGCCATAGGCTTCCTTCTGCTGCGGCACGCCGACCACCTCCCAGTCCGCCGGGTTCCTGGCGCGGGCGATGTTGCTGAAGAGAATGATGTCGTCCTGCGTCGCGGCCACCGCGCGCCCGGTCTCCACGGTCAGGAAGTTCTCGTTGATGTCCTTGGCCAGGATGATCTGGATGCCCCACTTGTTCTTCTCGTTGAGCTGCCGCAGCATGCGCTCCGCCGTGGTGCCCGCGCTGACCACGACGTTCTTGCCGACGAGGTCGGCCCAGTGCTTGATGCCCGAGTTCTTGCGCACCAGCAGCCGTGCGCCCACGACGAAGAAGGTCGTCGAGAACGACACCTGGTTCTGCCGCTCGGCGTTGTTGGTGGTCGAGCTGCACTCCAGGTCGACCGTCTGGTTGGCCACCAGCGGAATGCGCGTCTGCGGCGTGACTTCCAGGGTCTTGACCTCCAGCCAGGCGAGCTGCAGGTCCTTCTTCACCTGGGCGACCACGCGCTGCGAGATTTCCCAGGCGAAGCCGGCCTGCTTGTTGTGGTCGTCCAGGTAGTTGAACGGGATGGAGGCGCCGCGCGTGGCCACGGTGATCGCCCCGGTGTCCTTGATCTTCTTGAGCGTGCCGTCCAGCGGCGATGCGGTCTGCGCGGCAACGCTTGCGCACAGCGCGAGGCCGGCCATGGCGAGGAAGGAACGGGTCGACGCGGCGTGAAGGGTCGGCTTGAAAGTCATCGCGGGCTCCAGGTGTCGGGGGTCAGAGGTCGAAACGCGTGGCGCAGGCGTCCAGCGCGCCCAGCAGCTCGTCGCGCAGGGCCTGGGGGTCGTCCAGGCCGATCGACAGGCGGATGACCGGCCCTTCGACGTCGCAGAAATTGCGCCTGGCGAGTTCCTCCGCCGGATAGAAGGCCGCGATGCTGCGCACGCCGCCCCAGCTGGCGCCGATGGCAAAGCGCTTCAGGCCGGCGAACAGCGCCCGGTAGGCGTCGTAGGGGCAGTCCACGAGCTGCAGCGACATCACGCAACCGGGCTGCGCGAAATCGCGCGCCCACAGCGCATGGTCCGGCGCGCCGGGCAACGCCGGAAAGAGCATCCGGCGCACGAGGCGGTGCGCCGCAAGTTGCCCCGCGATCAGGCGCGCGCTGGTGGCCTGGCGCTCCATGCGCACCTGCATCGTGTCCAGGCCCCGGGCCACCAGGAAGCAGTCCTCCGGGCTCACGGCCAGCCCCATCAGCGACTGCAGGCCGCGCAAGGATCGGTACAGGCCTTCGTCCTGGGTGGTGACGCTGCCCATCAGCACGTCCGAATGCCCACCCATGTACTTGGTGCATGCGTGAACGCACAGGTCGACGCCGTGCGCCAGCGCGGCAAAGCCCAGCGGGCTGGCCCAGGTGTTGTCGATGGCGGTCAGCACGCCACGGGCGCGCGCCACGGCGGTGATCGCCGGCACGTCCTCCACCTCCATCGTCACCGTGCCGGGCGACTCCAGCCAGATGAGCCGCGTGTTCGGGCGCACAAGGCGCTCGATGCCCGCGCCGATGCGCGGCGCATAGAACTCGACCTCGATGCCCAGCGCCTGCAGCCGTTCGACGGCGAAGGACTTGGCCAGGCCGTAGGCGGCATCGGTCATCAAGAGGTGGTCGCCCTTCTGGAGCAGTGCGAGCAGCACGCCGCAGATGGCCGCCTGTCCGGAAGGAAAGACGATGCCGTGCGCGGCGCCGTCCAGCTCGGCGATGCGCGCCTCGAGGGCGCGCTGCGTCGGCGTGCCCGTCGTGCCGTAGCTGAAGCCGTCCGGCAGGCGGGTGCGGCGGTGCACGAAATCGTCGAGCGAATCGAACACGACCGTGGAGGCGCGCCACACCGGCGGCGCCAGGCTGGCGAAGGCGGCGTCCGCAGGGGACGTGCCGGGATGGGAAATGGATGGGTTCACGATGGAAGTCAGTTCGCGGGGGCCGATTCGATGAGCTGCAGCGCATGCTTCATCTGCTCGACGGCCATGGTTTCGAGATCGGTGTAGACCTTCATCTCCACGCCCAGGCGGGAGAAGGTTTCGCGGGCGGTGGCGATCCGGGCCGGGTCCTGGGTCTTGGGGTTGGCCAGTGCCGCCTCGAGGCGCTTGTACTCGCTGGTGAGCAGGGCCGGCTGTTCGCCGAGGGCACGCAGGCCGGCGTTGGTCATCGAACGGATGCGCAGCAGCATCTTCACGTCCGACTGTTCCATCTCGCCCTGCGCCCGCTCCAGCGCCAGCTTGGCGGCCACCGCCTGCGGGCTGTCGGGCTTGCGGGTGGCCGCAAGGGTCTGGAACCTGGCGACGTCGCTGGAAAAGTCGTGCGCCCATGCGGGCGCCGCACACGCCAGGACCGTCACTGCAAGCGCTGTTCGAAGGTTCATCTCGCGTCTTTCGGGAAGTGGCTGAAGACACCAACTCTAGGACGCTGGAGATAATCCGGATCGCGCCCGAAATTCTTTCTCCATAAGCGGTTGTTATATGTTGCTCCGAGAGATCGAGGTGTTCCGTTCCGTGATGTCCGTGGGCTCCGCGAGCAAGGCGGCTGCGCTGCTGGGCGTGACGCAGCCGGCCATCAGCCAGTCGCTGCGCAGGCTCGAGGAAGCCGCGGGCTTTCCCCTGTTCCGCCGGCTGCGCGGCCGCCTGCACCCCACGCCCGAAGCGCAGGCGCTGCTGACCGAGGTCGAGCGCGTCTTCGTGGGCCTGAGCAGCATCGAGCACCGCATGCGCAGCCTCAAGCGCTTCGGCGTCAACACGCTGCGCATGGCGGTGTACCCGGCCTTCGGCCTGAGCTTCGTGCCGCGGGTGCTGTCGCGGCTGGTGGCCGAGCGCGGCGACGCCGACGCCCGTCCGCAGATTTCGCTGCAGGTGCTCAGTTCGCGAGAGGTGCACGAGGCCGTGCTGGGGCGCCAGGTCGACTTCGGGCTGATGGCCGACGAGATGCCGACGACCGGCCTGGAGCACTCCGAATTCGCGCGCTTTCCGGGCGTGGTGGTGATGCATGCCAAACACCGGCTGGCCCGCGCCAGGACCATCCAGCCGCATCAACTCGCCGAAGAGCCCTTCCTCGCGCTCAACCCGGAAGATGCGTCCCGGCGCCGCCTGGAGCGGGCCCTGGCGGACTGCAACGTCGCATTGAGCGTGCTGGTCGAGACCCCGTACGCGGCCAGCGTGTGCGAGATGGCCCTGAGCGGCATGGGCATCGGCGTCGTCAACCCGGTCACCGCGCTGGAGTACGCGCAGCGCGGCCTGGCCGTGCGCCCGCTGTCGCTGGAGGTGTCCTTCGCGGGCATGCTGGTGCTGCCGCCGGGACAGCCGCTGTCCGGCCTGGCGGTGCGCGTGCTCCAGCTCATGCGCATCCAGCTGGCCGAAGACCAGAAGGCCCTGGCGGGCCTTCTCAAGCCTCGCGCCAGGTAGCGCCACGCAGGCGCAAGGCATTGGTGATCACCGAGGCCGAGCTCAGGCTCATCGCCAGCGCCGCGATCATCGGCGACAGCAACCAGCCCGTGAACGGGAACAGCACGCCCGCGGCCAGCGGCACGCCCAGGGCGTTGTAGAGGAAGGCGAAGCCGAGGTTCTGCTTCATGTTGGCGATGGTCTGCTCGGAGATCACGCGCGCCTGCGCAATGCCGCGCAGGTCGCCCTTGACCAGCGTCACCTGGGCGCTGTTCATCGCGACATCGGTGCCGGTGCCCATCGCCACGCCGACGTCGGCCTTGGCGAGCGCAGGCGCGTCGTTGATGCCGTCGCCGGCCATCGCGACGATGCGGCCTTCGCGCTGCAGCCTGTCGACCAGCGCGAGCTTGTCGGCCGGCTTCACTTCGCCGTGCACCTCGTCGATGCCCAGCTTCGCGGCGACGGCGCGGGCCGTGGTCAGCCCGTCGCCGGTGGCCATGATGACGCGCAGCCCCGAGGCCTTGAGCGCGGCCAGCGCCTCCAGCGTGGTGGACTTGATCGGGTCCGACACCGCGAGCAGGCCGGCGGCCTGGCCGTCCACCGCCAGGAACATGACACTCGCGCCCTCGGCCCGCAGGGCCTCGGCCTGCGGCTTGAGGTCGTCGACCCGCACGCGCAGCTGTGCCATGAGCGCCGTGTTGCCCAGCGCCAGCTTCCGGCCGGCCACGGCGCCGCTCACGCCGATGCCGCTGCTGGATTCGAAACCCTCGGGCGTGTCCAGCGCCAGCTGGCGCTCGCGCGCCGCCCGCACGATGGCGTCGGCCAGCGGGTGCTCGCTGCCCTGGTCCAGGCTGGCCGCAAGGCGCAGCACCTCGTCGGCGGTGAAGCCGGGCGCAGGCACCGCGCGCTCGAACTGCGGCCGGCCTTCCGTCAGGGTGCCGGTCTTGTCGACGATGAGCGCATCGACCTTGCGGAAGTTCTCGATCGCCGCGGCATCGCGGAACAGCACGCCCTGCGTGGCCGCCTTGCCGGTGGCCACCATGATCGACATCGGCGTCGCAAGGCCGAGCGCACAGGGGCAGGCAATGATGAGCACCGCCACGGCATTGATGAGGCCGTAGACCCAGCTGGGCTGCGGCCCGAAGAAGCCCCAGGCGAAGAAGGTCAGCACCGCGATGGCGATGACCGCCATGACGAAGTAGCCGGCGACCTGGTCGGCCATCCGCTGCATCGGCGCGCGCGAGCGCTGGGCTTGCGCCACCATCTGCACGATGCTCGCGAGCACGGTCTGCGAGCCGACCTTTTCCGACTGCATGACCAGCGCGCCATTGGTGTTCAGCGTCGCGCCGATGAGCTTGTCGCCCACGCGCTTGGTCACGGGCAGCGGCTCGCCGGTGAGCATCGACTCGTCGACCGCGCTGCCGCCTTCGATCACCACGCCGTCCACCGGCACCTTCTCTCCGGGGCGCACGCGCAGCTTGTCGCCCACGTGCACGTGGCCGATGGGCACGTCTTCCTCGGTGCCGTCGGCGCCGATCCGGCGTGCCGTCTTGGGCGCGAGCCCCAGCAGCGACTTGATGGCCGCGGAGGTTTGCGAGCGCGCCTTGAGCTCGAGGATCTGGCCCAGCAAGGTGAGCGAGATGATCACCGCCGCCGCTTCGAAGTAGACCGACACGCGTCCCATCGACACGAACGACGCGGGGAACACGCCGGGTGCCACCGTGGCCACGACGCTGTAGACAAAGGCAGCGGCCGTGCCCAGGCCGATCAGGGTCCACATGTTCGGACTGCGGTTCGCCACCGACTGCACCGCGCGCACAAAGAATGGCCAGCCGGCCCACAGCACGATCGGCACGCTGAGCACGAGCTCGATCCAGCTTTGCGTGCCCATCTCGAACCACTGCAGGCGGTGGCCGGCCATGGCGAGCACGGTGACGACAACGCTGAGCGGCAGGGTCCAGAAGAAGCGCCGCTTGAAGTCTTTCAGCTCGGGGTCTTCGCCCTCGTCGAGGGTCGGCATCTCGGGCTCCAGCGTCATGCCGCACTTGGGGCAGTTGCCCGGGTGGTCCTGCCGGATCTCCGGGTGCATGGGGCAGGTGTAGACCGTGCCCTCCGCAGCGGGCTGCGCAGGGCCCGCGGGCGCATGCCCGTGCGATGCGTGGTGATCGTGGTGGCCGTGATGACCGTGGGGGTGTCCTGCGCGCCTGGTGGACGTGTCGTTCATTCGCGTTCTCCGACAGGAAAGGGGGAAGCCCTTGAGGGGGAAGCGATCAGTGTCCAGGTTGACACGATGTGAAGGTCAAGCCCTGTCGCGCGATACCCTGGAAGAAAAAGCGCCGGCATGGCGACCGGCGCGTGAAAGACGCGTGCGCAGGACGCTCACTTGCCGGCCTTGCCCACCAGCACCGCGCCCTTCATTCCGGCGTCGTAGTGGCCCGGTTGCAGGCAGCCGAAGTCGACCTTGCCGGCCTGGGTGAACTGCCAGACGATCTCGCCGGTCTTGCCCGCGGCCAGCGTGACCATGTTCGGATCGGCGTGCTCCATCTCGGGGTTCTTCTTCATGGCCTCGTAGTGCGCCAGCAGCGCCTTCTCGGTCCCGAGCACGAGCTCGTGCTTCAGGACACCGGAGTTCTTGACGACGAAGCGCACCGTCTCCCCCTGCTTGACCTTGATGTCCGCCGGCGTGAAGCGCATCGAGTCCGTCATGTCGACCTGGACCGTGCGCGTCACCTTGGCGGCCACGCCAGGCTTGCCGACGGCGGCCTCGGCATCATGGCCGTGGCCGTGGCCACCTGCATGGGTGCCCGAGGCAAAGGCGCCGGCAGCGGCCAGTGCGGCCCCTGCGGCGAAAACGGTGTTGCGGAAGGTGTGTGTCATGGTGTCCTTGGAGGTTGCCGGGATGCCGCGACTCTAGGAAGCCAAGCCCGTCCACCACCGATCACCCGGATTACAAAAAAGCAATCTGCGCGCGCGACCTCCGTGCATCGGCGACATGGGCATGGCCTTATTTTGCCCGGGCAAAATATCTCAAAGCTTCCAGGCCGAAGGCACCTGGCCACCCGGTGTTTCCCCGGAAAAGCACGGCGGTGCCAAACGGCGGCAAGGGCGCCGCCCTTGAAAGGTCATCGAATGCCCTTATGATTAGCACTCGCTGCTGACGAGTGCTAACAGCCCTCCCATCCAGTCGACAGGTCGCCGGTTTCTCCGGCGCCCGACCACAAACAAACCCGTTTCTTACCCTTCCAGGAGATGCAATGAAACTTCGTCCTTTGGCCGATCGCGTGATCGTCAAGCGTGTTGACAGCGAAACCAAGACCGCCTCCGGCATCGTCATCCCCGACGCAGCCGCCGAAAAGCCCGATCAGGGTGAAGTCCTGGCCGTGGGCCCGGGCAAGCGCAACGACAAGGGCGAACTGGCCGCACTGACCGTCAAGGTCGGCGACCGCGTCCTGTTCGGCAAGTACAGCGGCCAGACCGTCAAGGTCGATGGCGACGAACTGCTCGTGATGAAGGAAGACGACCTGTTCGCAGTCGTCGAGAAGTAATTCTTCTCCTCCCTTTCGATCCCATCCAATCCAATCCATTCGGAGTTAATTCATCATGGCAGCAAAAGACGTAGTCTTCGGCGGCGAAGCCCGCGCACGCATGGTCGAGGGTGTCAACATCCTGGCCAACGCAGTCAAAGTGACCCTGGGCCCCAAGGGCCGCAACGTGGTGCTCGAGCGTTCGTTCGGCGCCCCCACCGTGACCAAGGACGGTGTGTCCGTGGCCAAGGAAATCGAACTCAAGGACAAGCTGCAGAACATGGGCGCCCAGCTCGTGAAGGAAGTGGCCTCCAAGACCAGCGACAACGCTGGTGACGGCACCACGACCGCCACGGTCCTGGCCCAAGCCATCGTTCGCGAAGGTTTCAAGCTGGTGGCTGCCGGCATGAACCCGATGGACCTGAAGCGCGGCATCGACAAGGCTGTCACGGCCCTGGTCGCCGAGCTGAAGAAGGCTTCGAAGCCCACCACCACGTCGAAGGAAATCGCGCAAGTCGGCTCCATCTCGGCCAACAGCGACGAAACCATCGGCAAGCTCATCGCTGACGCGATGGACAAGGTCGGCAAGGAAGGCGTGATCACCGTGGAAGACGGCAAGTCGCTGGACAGCGAACTCGACGTCGTCGAAGGCATGCAGTTCGACCGCGGCTACCTGTCGCCCTACTTCATCAACAACCCCGAGAAGCAATCGGCGCTGCTCGACAACCCCTTCGTGCTGCTGTTCGACAAGAAGATCAGCAACATCCGTGACCTGCTGCCCGTGCTGGAGCAAGTCGCCAAGGCTGGCCGTCCGCTGCTGATCATTGCCGAAGAAGTCGAAGGCGAAGCCCTGGCTACCTTGGTCGTGAACACGATCCGCGGCATCCTGAAGGTCGTGGCTGTGAAGGCTCCTGGCTTCGGCGACCGCCGCAAGGCCATGCTGGAAGACATCGCCATCCTGACGGGCGGCAAGGTCATCGCTGAAGAAGTGGGCCTGACGCTCGAAAAGGTGACGCTGGCCGACCTGGGTCAAGCCAAGCGCATCGAAGTGGGCAAGGAAAACACGATCATCATCGACGGCGCTGGCGCTGCTGGTGACATCGAAGCCCGCGTGAAGCAAGTTCGCGTTCAGATCGAAGAAGCGACCAGCGACTACGACCGTGAAAAGCTGCAAGAGCGCGTGGCCAAGCTGGCCGGCGGCGTGGCAGTGATCAAGGTTGGCGCTGCCACCGAAGTCGAAATGAAGGAAAAGAAGGCTCGCGTCGAAGACGCCCTGCACGCCACCCGCGCTGCAGTGGAAGAAGGCGTTGTGGCTGGCGGCGGCGTGGCACTGCTGCGTGCCAAGCAAGCCGTGGGCGAGTCGGTCAAGGGCGACAACGCTGACCAGGAAGCTGGCATCAAGCTGGTGCTGAAGGCCATCGAAGCGCCCCTGCGCGAAATCGTGAACAACGCCGGCGGCGAAGCCTCGGTGGTGGTGAACGCTGTGCTGGCTGGCAAGGGCAACTACGGCTTCAACGCTGCGAACGACACGTACGGCGACATGCTCGAGCTGGGCATCCTGGACCCGACGAAGGTCACCCGCACCGCACTGCAGAACGCCGCTTCGGTGTCCTCGCTGCTGCTGACGACCGAAGCCATGGTTGCTGACGCACCCAAGGACGAGTCCGGCGCTGGCGGCGGTGGCATGCCCGACATGGGTGGCATGGGCGGCATGGGCGGCATGGGCATGTAATGCTCGGCTGAGCTCTGCTCACCAAAGTAAAAAGGGCCGCGAAAGCGGCCCTTTTTCTTTGTGCGGAAGGTTCAGCGGAACTGGTCGCGCAGCGCCATATAGAGCACTTGGAAGCGCGCATGCCGCGTCTTGTGTGCGCCAGCGCCTTCGGATGAAGGCGTCAGCGTCAGCTTCACCGGCGGCAGCGTGCACACCTCGGCCACAGCACCTCCATCGGCCAGCCACGCCAGCCGCGCCGCACCGAGCGCACCGCCCGTTTCGCTGCCCGCGTACAGCGTGAGCGACACCTGGAAGATGTCGGCCAGCAACTGCCCCCACCACACACTGCGCGCACCGCCGCCCACGAGTGCGACTTCGCGCAGCGGCATGTCGGCCGGCAGGCGCAGCGTGTCGAAGCCATCGCGCAGCCCGAAGCTCACGCCCTCGACCACGGCATAGGCGATCTCCGCGGGGCCGTGCGCATGCGTCAGGCCGAACAGCACCCCTTGCGCATTCGGGTTGTTGTGCGGCGAGCGCTCGCCCGACAGGTACGGCAGGAACAGCGGGCATCGCGCCCGGTCCGCCAGTGCGACCGAGGCCGCGGCTTCGAGCAGCGCCGCCTCGTCCGCGAACTTGAAGGTCTTCGCAGCCCAGCTCACCGCGCTGGCGGCCGAGAGCATCACCGACATCTGGTGCCAGCGCCTGGGCAGCGCATGGCAGAAGGCGTGCATCGCCTGCGCGGGGTTCGGCAGGAAGCGGTCGGTCGAGACGAACACCACGCCCGAGGTGCCGAGCGAGACGAAGCCCTGCCCCGGCTCGACGAGCCCCATGCCGACCGCGCTGGCGGCGTTGTCGCCCGCGCCGCCGGCGATCTTCACGCCGTCGCGCAATCCCCAGCGCGCCGCCAGTTCAGGCTTGAGCAGCGCGGAGACTTCACTGCCTTCGACCAGCCGCGGCATGTGAGCGCGCGTGAGCCCCGTGGCAGCGAGCAGTTCGTCGGACCAGTCGCGCGCACCCACGTCGAGCCACAGCGTGCCGGCCGCGTCGGACATCTCGCTGACCGCCTCGCCGCTGAGCATGAAGCGCAGCCAGTCCTTGGGCAGCAGCACGCGCGCCACGCGGGCGAAGACCTCGGGCTCATGCTCGCGCACCCACAGCAGCTTGGGTGCGGTGAAGCCGGGCATCGCGAGGTTGCCCGCGATCTCGCCCAGGCGCGGCACGGCGCGCGTGAGCGCCTCGCACTGCGCACCGCTGCGGCCGTCGTTCCAGAGGATGGCCGGGCGCAGCACCTCGCCTTCCGCGTCGAGCAGCGTGGCGCCGTGCATCTGGCCCGACAGGCCGATGGCGCGTACCTGCGCCAGCGCCTTCGCATGCGTGGTGCGCAGCTCGGCCATGACGGCCTCGAGCGCCTGCCACCACTGGGCGGGCGCCTGCTCGGACCACAGCGGGTGCGGCCGGTCAACCGTGAGCGGCGCGCGTGCCACGCCGACGATGCGGTGATCGTCCGCGAGCAGCAACGCCTTGAGCTCGGACGTGCCGAGGTCGAGTCCCAGATACAAGATGGTCTCCCTGATGGCGCCTTCGGAGCGGGCGCGTTCGCCTTGAAAGAAATCAGCCGAAGCGCGTGTCGGCCTGGCGCCTGAACTCGCTCGGCGTCATGCCCTTGATTTCGAGAAAGCGCCGGTTGAAGTTCGCCACGTTGTTGAAGCCCACCTGGTAGCAGATGTCGGTCACGTAGTGGTCGGTCTGCATCAGCAGGTGGCAGGCGCTGTTGATGCGCACGCGGTTCACGAAGTCGGTGAAGCTGTTCCCCGTCGAGCGGCGGAAGAAGCGGCTGAAGCGGCTCTCGCTCATGCCCAGCTCGGCGGCCACGTCCGACATCGAGATCGAGTCGGTCATGTTGTTGGTGATGCGGTTCACGATGTCGTTGATCTGGTCGACCTGCGCATCGCCGTCGCTGCCCTGCACGCCCTGCATCTGCACGCTCGACAGCAGCCGGTAGTCGGTGCACTGGGCCAGGTCGGCCATGAACTCGCAGAACAGGCCCAGGCGGCGCACGCCGCGCGCGGCCTTGATGGCGTCCCAGTGCGCCAGCGCCTGTTCCGACATGCCGAAGAACTCGATGCCGTGGCGCGCGCGATCGAGCAGCGGCATCACGTCGCGCAGCTCGGGAATCTCGGCCGCCGCGCGCTCGATGGGCTCGTGACGGAACTGGATCACGCGGTCGCGCCCGGCGGCGCCTTCTTCGGGTACGTCGAGCGAGATCCAGTTGTGCGGCAGGCGCGGCCCGCACAGCACGAGGTGGCCGGGCTGGAACGGCCCGATCCAGTCGCCGATGAAGGCCTTGCCCGAGGTCTCGGTGATCAGGTGCAGCTCGTAGTCTTCATGGAAGTGCCATCGCACCAGCGGGCTCGGAAAGCCGTGCGCGAGGCAGCGCACCAGGCCGGTTTCTTCCGGGGCCTCGTAGCCCAGCGACGGGGAGCGTGCGAAGTCGCGCTCCAGCTCGGGTTGGCGTTGACGCGGGATCGCGCGTTTGCGGGTGGTCGTGGTCATGGCGGCACGGATCGATCAGGGCCGGGAAGCGACGGCCTCGTTGTCTTCCTGCGAAAGCGCCGTGCGAACGGCTTCCAGCGTCGGTGGATCGGCGCCCTCGCGGGTGCAGTTCAGGGCCGCGGCGGTGGCGGCAAAGCGCATCACGGCGCGCCAGGCGTCGTCGCCGAGCTCGGCCAGTTGCGCCGGGTGCTCGACGCCATGCGCCAGCAGCGCCACCGACAGCCCGGCGGTGAAGGTGTCGCCCGCGCCGATGGTGTCGACCACCTCGACGCGCGGCGCGGCCACGGTGAGCGGCGCGCTGCCGGTGCGCCACAGCGTGGCGCCTGCACCGCCGCGCGTGACGACCACGGCGCGCGCACCGGCCGTGAGGCATTCGGCCGCGAGCACATCGACCGGCCGCCCGGGAGCGAGCAGCGCGGCGTCTTCGTCGCTGAGCTTGACCAGGTCGGCCATGGCGAACCACTCGGTGACGCGGGCGCGGTAGGCGGCCATGTCCGGGATCAGGCTGGGCCGCACGTTGGGATCGAACACGATCACGCAGCGCCCCGTGTGGGCGGCCACGAGGTCGGCGATGCGCGACGACGCCGGCTCCTGCAGCAGCGAGATCGAGCCGAAGTGCAGGAAGCGGCATTCCGCCGGCAACTGGGGCAGCGGCTCGGGCGCCCAGGTGGCGTCGGCGCTGCCGCGTGTGTAGAAGGCGTAGCGGTTGGTCTGCGGCGTGCGCTCCACGAACGCCAGCGTCGACGGCGCGCCGCTGCGCAGGATGAGCCGGGTGTCGACGCCGTTGCGTTCGAGAAAGGCCATCAGCCGCTCGCCGAACAGGTCGGTCGACAGCTGCGTGAGAAAGCCGGTCGGCTGCCCGAGCCGCGCGCAGGCCACGGCCGTATTGAGCGGCGAGCCGCCCTCATGGCCCAGGAACGCCAGCGAACCTCCTTCGCTGGCGGTGAAATCGATCAGGGCCTCGCCCGTGAGTGCAATGCGCATGGTGCTTGGATTTTCTTCTTCTGTCAGGGCAAGGCGCGGGCGTCGGCCAGGAAACCCGCTTCGGCAGCCAGGGTGGCGGGATGGTCGAGCAGCTCGGCAAAGAGGCGCGGCGGAATGGTGATGGCGCCCACGCCCAGCCCGAGCAGCGCCAGGTACGCCGCGCGCGAACGGATGCTCGCCACCAGCAGCCGCGTGCCCGAAGAAGGCCGTTGCGCCACCAGCGACTGCATCTGCGCGATGAGTGCCAGCCCATCGATGCCGGCGTCTTCGAGCCGGCCGAGGTACGGCGCCGCATAGGCCGCGCCCAGTTGCGCGGCGAAGTGCGCCTGCTCGGGCGCGTACACGGCGGTCCACGTCACAGGCACGCCCTGGGCGATGAGCCGCGCGCCGGCATCCAGGCCCTGGCGCGTGGCGGGAATCTTGATGACGAGCTGGCCGGGGTCGAACTGCGGCAGCAGGACGGCGGCGTCTTCCAGCATGGCGTCGACCTCGCTCGAATACACCTGGGCCTGCACCTGGCGCGCGCCCAGGTCGATGCAACGTTTCAGCAGGCCTGGCACATCGGCACGCCCGACGCCGGCGCGTTGCAGCAGCGTCGGGTTGGTCGTCACGCCATGCACCACCGGGTGCGGCAGGCAGGCCTGCAGCTCGGCCAGGTCGGCGCTGTCGAGGTACAGGTGGAAGTCGTCGTTCATGCAGAAATGCGGAAGGAAGGTAGGGTTCAGCTCATGACATTGCCGCCGTCGACATTGAGGGTCTGCGCCGTGATGTAGCGCGCCTCGTCGCTGGCGAGAAACACCGCCGCCCCGGCAATGTCGCCCGGCACGCCCATGCGCCCGAGCGGCACGGCGAGGCCGACACGCCGCTTCTTCTCGCCCGGCGCCAGCCCCTCGGCCTTGGCGAACAGGCTGTCGACATGGTCCCACATCGGCGTGTCGACCACACCGGGGGCGATGCCGTTGACGCGGATGCCGTGCGGCGCCATGGCCAGCGCGGCGCTCTGCGTGTAGCTGATGACGGCCGCCTTGGTCGCGCAGTAGTGCGACACCAGCGCCTCGCCGCGGCGCCCGGCCTGCGAGGCCATGTTGATGACCGACGCGCCCGGCGTGCCGGCCTCGACCATGTGGCGCAGCACGGCCTGCATCACGAAGAACATGCCCTTCACGTTGACCGCGAAGAGTTTGTCGAACGAGGCCTCGTCGCTGTCGAGCAGCGGCGCGAGGTCGAACACGGCGGCGTTGTTGAACAGCGTGTGGACGGGACCGAAGGCGACCTGCGCCTCGGCCAGCATGTGCGCGATGGCCTGCGTGTCGGTCACGTCGGCCGCGATGTAGGCGAGCGCGTCGGGATGGGCTTGCTGCAGCGCGCGCACGGCCTCGGGCGCGGCGGTCGCGCGGTCGATCACGCTGCAGCGCGCGCCCTCGGCGATGCAGGCCTCCGCGACCGCCAGGCCGATGCCGCCACCAGCACCGGTCAGCAGCACATGGCGGTCCTGCAGGCGGCCGCTCATGGCGCGGCCTTCTCTTCGATGAAGCGGGCCACACGTTCACCGGCACGGCGCACCGCATCGATCAGCCGCGCATCGCCCGCGAGGCTGCCCCACAGCCCGGCATCGGCGCACAGTGCCGCCACGGGGTCGGCCGCGTCGCAGATGGCGTGCGCGGCGGCGTCGTCCATGCTCTGGTCCTGGTAGGCATAGGGCAGCGTGCCCCGGTGCCAGCGCTGCAGGAAGGCCAGGAACAGCGCAGGCAGCATCGCCACGCTGTCGATGCCCTGCCCGGCCGCCAGGCGCTCGCGCACGGTCGGCGCGATGAAGCCCGGGATCTTCGAGAAACCGTCGGCCGCCACGCGCTGGTTGGTGTCGCGGATCGCCGGGTTGCCGAAGCGGTCGAGCACCACGTCGCGATAGGCCGCGAGGTCGATCGGGCTCGGGCTCAGGCACGGAATGACGTCGTCGGTCACGTAGTCGAAGGCCATCCGGCGAATGGCCGCGTCGTGCGTGCCTTCGTGGATGAAGCCCAGCCCCGCCAGCGTGCCGGCCCAGGCGATGCAGCTGTGCGTGGCGTTGAGGATGCGGATCTTGGCCTCTTCATACGGCTGCACCGATTCGACGAGTTCGACGCCCACGCGCCCCCAGTCGGGCCGCCCGGCGATGAAGTCGTCTTCGATCACCCACTGAATGAAGCTCTCGCCCGTGACCGCCGCGCCGTCGTCGCGGCCCGTGGCGGCGCGCACGCGCGCGCGCAGCTCCGGCGGCGGGCGCGGCGTGATGCGGTCGACCATCGCGTTCGGGCAGCGGGTGTTGGCATCGACCCAGGCCTGCAGCGGCGCGTCGCCGACGAGCGCGATGAACTCGAGCAGGCCCGCGCGAAAGCGGTCGCCGTTGTGGCGCAGGTTGTCGCAGTTCAGCAGCGTCACGGGGCCCGCCTGCGCGGCATGCCGTGCCCGCAGGATCGCGCAGACCGCGCCGTAGACCGTCTCGCCGGCCTCGCCGCGCCGCGCGCGTTCGATGTCGGCCGCGAGGTCGGTGAACGACAGGTCGAGCTTGCCCTTGGTGTCGAGGTAGTAGCCGGCCTCGGTCACCGTGAAGGAAACGATGCGCGTGGACGGCGCGGCGCCGCGTGCGATCACCGGGGCCAGCGAGGGCTCGTACGACAGCACCTCGCGGATCGCCTCGATCAGCTCGTAGCGGTACTCGCCGGCCGGCGACACCGTCTCGAGCGTGTAGCGCCCGCCCTGGGCCTGCAACGCTGCGACGACCTCGGCCATGTCGGGCCGGATGTTGGCACCCGACAGCGACCAACGGGTGTCGCCCGCATCGATCAGCCGCTGCAGGTAGACGGCCTGGTGGGCGCGATGGAACGAGCCGAGGCCGAGGTGAAGCACCGTGAATTCCGAAGGCGCCGGTGGGGTGGGCACGAGGCCCGCTGCTGCAAGGGTCACGGGGAAGGTCCGTTGAAAGTAAGGGGCGTCGGATCAGGCGGCGACGGCGCGGCCTTCGCGGCTGAACAGGTGCAACACGGACGGGTCGAGCTCGACCGCCACGTCGTCACCGGCCTGGAGCGGCGTGCGCTCGTTCTGGCGTGCGATGAGCGGCACGCCGCCCACGTCCACGTGGATCAGCGTGTCGGCGCCCAGTGCTTCGATGAGCTCGACGCGGCCCGGCACGCCGGCGGCCGCGCCCTGCTTCGGATGCACGCGCAGGCCTTCGGGACGCACGCCCAGGAAGCCGTCGCTCGGCAGGCGCCCGCCGGTCGCGGCGGAAAAACTCGGAATGGCGCTCGCCGCCACCATGTTCATCGACGGCATGCCGATGAACTGCGCGACGAACTGGTTGGCCGGGCGGTCGTAGAGTTCGAGCGGCGTGCCGACCTGCTCGATGAGCCCGTCCTTGAGCACCACCACGCGGTCAGCCAGCGTCATGGCCTCGACCTGGTCGTGCGTGACGTAGATGGTGGTCGCGCCGAGCGCGCGGTGCAGCTTGTGGATCTCGACGCGCGTGTTGCCGCGCAGCGCTGCATCGAGGTTCGACAGCGGCTCGTCGAAGAGGAACACCTTGGGCGCACGCACGATCGCGCGCCCGATGGCCACGCGCTGGCGCTGGCCGCCCGACAAATCTTTCGGCGTGCGGTCCAGGTACTGCGTGAGGTTCAGCGTCTTGGCCGCGTACTCGACCTTGGTCCTGATCTCGTCCTTGGCCACGCCCGCGAGCTTCAGCGCGAAGGACATGTTGTCGTACACGCTCATGTGCGGGTACAGCGCGTAGCTCTGGAACACCATCGCCAGGTCGCGCTTGCCCGACGGCGTCCAGGTGATGTCCTTGCTGTCGAGCAGCAGGTTGCCGCTGGTGATGGGTTCGAGCCCCGCGATCAGGCGCAGCAGCGTCGACTTGCCGCAGCCCGAAGGCCCGACGAAGACGATGAACTCGCCCTTCTGGATCTGCAGGTCGACGCCCTTGATGATGTGGACGTCGCCAAAGCTCTTCTTGATGTTCTTGAGTTCGAGGTAGGCCATGAGATGTCTCCCTTTTCTTTACTTGACGGCGCCGAAGGTCAGGCCTTGCACCAGTTGCTTCTGGCTGAACCAGCCGAACACGACGATGGGCGCGATGGCCATCAGCGAGGCGGCCGACAACTTGGCCCAGAACAGGCCCTCGGGGCTGGAGTACGAGGCGATGAGCGTGGCCAGCGTGCCGGCCTTGGCGGAGGTGAGGTTCAGCGCCCAGAAGGCCTCGTTCCAGCTCAGCACCAGGCACAGGAGGCCGGTCGATGCGAGCCCGCCGACCGACAGCGGCATCACGACATGGCGGAACTCGGTCCACAGGCTCGCGCCGTCCATGCGCGCGGCTTCGAGGATCTCGTTCGGAATGTCCTTGTAGGCGCTGTAGAGCATCCACACCATGATCGGCAGGTTCGACAGCGTGAACACGATGGTGAGCGCGGTGAGCGAATCCAGCATGCCCGCGGTCTGCGCGAGCACGTAGATCGGCACCAGCGCACCGACGGCCGGCATCATCTTGGTGGAGAGCATCCACATGAGGATGTCGCGCGTCTTCTTCGTGCGAAAGAACGCCATCGAGTAAGCGGCGGGCGCGGCGATCAGCAAGCCCAGGATGGTCGAGCCCAGGCTGGTGATCAGCGAGTTGCGCGCGTACAGCAGGTAGTCGCTGCGGCGCTGCACTTCGCCGAAGTTGTCGAGCGTGGGCTCGAAGATGAACAGCGGCGGCACGTGAATGGCCTGCAGCTCCGTCTTGAAGGCCGTGAGGAACAGCCAGCCGAGCGGGAAGAACAGGAGCAGTGCCACGGCCCACGCACCGACGGTGCGCAGCAGCTGGGGAAGGAAGTTGCTGGGTTGCATGGTCGTTCCTTCAGTCCAGGTTCTTGCCAATGATGCGGATCAGGAACACGGCCACGATGTTGGCCAGCACCACAGCGAACAGCGCACCGGCCGAAGCCACGCCCACGTCGAAGTTCATGAGCGACTGCTTGAAGATCATGTAGGTCATGTTCGTGCTCTCGTTGCCCGGGCCGCCATTGGTGGTGATGGCGATCTCGGCGAACACGCTGAGCAGGAAGATCATCTCGATCATGATCACCACGGCCATCGGGCGGCCCAGGTGCGGAATGGTGAGATAGAAGAAGCGCTGAAACGAACTCGCGCCGTCCATGCGCGCGGCTTCCATCTGTTCGCGGTCGAGCGACTGCAGCGAGGTGATGAAGATCAGGCAGGCGAAGGGCAGCCACTGCCAGGCCACCATGATGATCACGGAGAACAGCGGCACGTCGGTGAGCCAGTCGACCGGCTGCGCGCCGAAGAAGCGCCACACATCGGCCAGGATGCCGTAGATGGGGTTCATCATCATGTGCTTCCACAGCAGCGCATTCACTGCGGGCATGACGAAGAAGGGCGAGATCAGCAGCACGCGCACGATGCCGCGGCCCGGGAAGGGTTCGTTCACCAGGAGCGCGAGCAGCACGCCGAACACCACCGTGATGACGATCACGCTGCCGATGAGCAGCAGCGTGTTCCACGTGGCCGGCCAGAAGTCGGGGTCGGTGACGAAGTAGTGAAAGTTCTCGATGCCCGCGAACGTGCGTTCGCCGGGCTGCATGAGGTTGTAGTTCACGAACGAGAAGTACAACGTCATCAGCAGCGGCACGATCATCCACAGGAAGAGCGTGAGCACGGCGGGCGCCATGAGGGCGCGGGGCAGGAGTCTTTTCATGGTCTGTTCCTCTCAGGCTGCGGCCCTCTCCCTGCGGGGAGAGGGGAAGAAGCGTGGCTTACTTGTAGTAGCCGGCCTTCTTCATTTCGCGCTCGGCCGCGAGCTGCGAGGTCTTCAGCGCCTGGTCGACCGTGACCTTGCCCGACAGTGCCGCGCTCATCTGCTGGCCCACCGCCACGCCGATGGCCTGGAACTCGGGAATGGCCGCGTACTGCACGCCGACGTACGGCGACTTGGGCAAGGTGCTGTCGCTGAGGTTGGCGCTGTCGATGGCCTTCTTCTCGGCGGCGGCGAACTTGGCGACCTTCTGGAACTCGGGGTTCGCGTAGGTCGACTTGCGCGTGCCGGTGGGCACCGTGCCCCAGCCGTGTTCCTTGGCCACGAGGTTGACGTACTCCTTGGAGGTCGCCCACTTCACGAAGGTCTGCGCGGCGGCGCCCTTGGTCGAGCTGGCGGGAATGGCCAGGTTCCAGGTCCACAGCCAGTTGGCGCCCTTGGGCGTCACGGCGACGGGTGCTTGCGCGAAGGCCACCTTGTCGGCCACCTTCGACTGCTTGGGGTCACTGATGAACGAGGCCGCGATGGTCGCGTCCACCCACATGCCGCACTTGCCTTCGTTGAAGAGCGCCAGGTTCTCGTTGAAGCTGTTGGCCGAAGCGCCCGGCGGGCCGTAGGCCTTCATGAGATCGACGTAGAAGCCGATCGCGTCCTTCCAGGGCTTGGTGTCGATCTGCGGCTTCCACTGCATGTCGAACCACTGGCCGCCGTTGGTGTTGACCAGCGTGGTCAGGAAGGCCATGTTGTCGCCCCAGCCCGGCTTGCCGCGCAGGCACATGCCGTACAGGCCGCCCTTGGGGTCATGGATCTTGCCGGCCAGCTCCTTCACCTGCGCCCAGGTGGGCTGCTCGGGCATCTTGAAGCCGACCTTGTCGGCCAGGTCCTTGCGGTACATGAGCATCGAGCTCTCGCCGTAGAAGGGCGCGGCGTACAGCTTGCCTTCGTGCGACAGGCCGGCGCGGATGGCGGGCAGCAGGTCGTCGGCGTCGTAGGCGGCATCGGTGGCGATGGGCTGCAGCCAGCCCTTCTTCGACCAGATCGGCGCTTCGTACAGGCCGATGGTCATCACGTCGAACTGGCCGCCCTTGGTGGCGATGTCGGTGGTCACGCGCTGGCGCAGCGTGCCTTCTTCGAGCGTGACCCACTTGAGCTTGATGTCGGGGTTCGCCTTTTCGAAGAAGGGCGTGAGCTTCTGCATCTCGATCATGTGGCCGTTGTTGACGGTCGCGATCACGAGTTCGGTGGCGGCGTGGGACACAAGGCCCGTGCCGATGAGTGCGAGGGCGAGGCCCGCTTTCAGAAAGCGCTTCATGGTGTCTCCTTGGGTGAGCGACGCCTCGGTATCGTGGTCGCCGTGCCCGGATTCTGGAGAAACGCGCTTGCGATTTTGGTATTTCGAGCGACCCAACCAGTACTCTCTTGCACCAGTTGGCTAGTGAAATCCCTAGTTAACGCAATTCAGGATGGAAAACTGTCCGACCGAAGTTCTCGCCCGTCACGTATGCCGCCCGCGCTGCGGCGAGCCCGGCGGCTGCAGCACCCATGACCAGGTCGCCATCTCGGCCAGCGTAACCGTGGCCGCGCGCTCGAACACCGGGTGCGCCGCGCGCGCCACGACCACCTGCGACTCGCCCAGGAGCGGCACGCTCGCGTACTTGGCCTCGTCGTGGCCGTCGGTGAGGCGGCCCAGCACGAGGTCGACGTCGCCCTGCTCCAGCTGCGCCTGCATCAGGTCGCTGGTCTCGACCACCACCGACACGGCCACCTGCGGATGGCGCAGGTGGTAGGCGACCAGCGCCGGCGCCAGCAGCCCGGACACCGCGCCCGGCACGCTGCCCACGCGCAGCGCACCGCTCAGGCCGGAACGCAGCGCGAGCATTTCCTCGCGCGCGGTGCCGGAGTCGCTGAGCACGCGGTGGGCGTAGCGGATCAGGATCTCGCCGTAGGGCGTCGGCGCCATGCCGCGCGCCAGGCGCTCGAAGAGCTGTTCGCCCAGCGACTCCTCCAACTGCTGCAGCAGCTTGGTCGCGGCCGGCTGGCTGATGTTCATGGCCTCGGCCGCGCGGCCGAGGTGGCGGTGCGCGTCGAGCCGGGCCAGCAGGAGCAGCTGACGCGGCCTCACATGCAGCATCAGCGAGGCGTCGGTGAGGCCGGGTTTCATGCACAAAAGTATATGGAGCTTCGGCCTTTTTCGATTGGATCGCGCGACCGAAGCTCCGTAGGCTCGGGCCCACAACAAGCAGGAGACGACGCGATGACCCTCTTTCCCCTGGCCCGCGGTGCCGGCCTGGCGGCGCTGCTGGCGCTGGCCGCCTGCCTGAACGCGGGCGCGCAGCCGGCCTACCCCGACAAGCCGCTGCGCATCCTGGTCGGCGCCTCGCCCGGCGGCGGCACCGACATCCTCGCGCGCGTGCTGGCCGACAAGTTCGCGCCCGTGCTCAAGCAGCCCGTGACGGTGGAGAACCGCCCCGGCGCATCGAACACCATCGCCGGCGAACTCACGGCCCGCGCGCCGGCCGACGGCGCCACGCTGCTGCTGGCCACCAACACGGCGCAGGCCGTGGCGCCGCACATCCTCAAGCTCAAGTACGACCCGCTGAAAGACCTGCAACCGATCGGCCTCGTGGCCGTGATGCCCAACGTGCTCGTGGTGTCGGCCAGCTCGCCCTACAAGTCGGTGAAGGACCTGCTCGCGGCCATGGCCGCGAAGCCCGGCGGCTTCAAGTACGCGTCGTCGGGCATCGGCAGCACGCAGCACGTGGGCGGCGAAGCCTTCAACCTGGCCACGGGCATGACCTCGATCCACGTGCCCTACAAGGGCAGCTCGCAGGCGCACATCGACATCATCTCGGGCGAGGTCGAGATGATGTTCGACAGCACCTCGTCGGCCATGGGCCAGATCCGCGCCGGCAAGTTCCGCGCGCTGGCCGTGAGCGCGCCGCAGCGCTCGCCCGAGTTGCCCGACGTGCCGACGCTCGCCGAGCAAGGCGTCAAGGGCGCCGACGTGTCGACCTGGTACGGCCTGTACGTGACGGCCGGCACGCCGCGCCCGGCGGTCGAGCGGCTGAGCGCCGAACTCACGCGCACGATGGGCCTGACGGAAGTGCAGTCGCGCATCAAGGCCCTGGGCGGCGAGCCCGGCACGCTGACCGGCGAACCCTTCGCGGCGATGAACCGGCAGGAGTTCGACCACTACGGCCGGCTCGTGCGCGATGCGCGCATCAAGGCCGAGTGAGGCCCTCCCTTCTTTCTCTTTTCTCCACCTCCATTGCCGACCATGTCTACCCCATCGACAACCCCGCGCGTGACCTCCGCCAAACCCCGCATCGCCGTGCTGCTGGGCGACCCCAGCGGCGTCGGCCCCGAGATGGCCGTGAAGCTGCTCGCGCGCCAACGCAACCTCGACGCCGCGCGCGTGCTGCTGATCGCCGACCCCGTCGTGCTGGCCGCGGGCGAGCGCGTGGCGGGCGTGAAGCTGGCGCCGCTGCAGGTGAACACCCTCGACAGCCTGCGCTTCGAGGACGGCCGTCCGAGCCTCCTCGTGCGCGACTGGATGGCGGGCGAGGAACCGGTGCTCGGCGAGTCGAACGAGCGCTCCGGCCGGGCCTCGTTCGAAGCGCTGGAGCTGGCCACGCAGGCCGTGCGAAACGGCCAGGCCGACGCGATCCTCTTCGCGCCGCTCAACAAGCATTCGCTGCGCCTGGGCGGCCTCGTGCACGAGGACGAACTGCGCTACATGCAGGAGCGCTTCGCGGTCACGGGCTTCGTCTGCGAGTTCAACCTCACCGGCTCGCTGTGGACCTCGCGCGTGACCTCGCACATTCCGCTGAAGGACGTGGCGCGGCACATCACGGTGGAGGGCGTGCGCGACGCCGTGAAGATCATCGCGTCGGCACTGCGCCGCGCCGGCGTGACACACCCGCGCATCGCCGTGACCGGCCTCAACCCGCACGCGGGCGACGGCGGCTCGATCGGCATGGAAGAGATCGAGATCATCGCGCCCGCCATCGAACAGCTGCGCGCCGAAGGCCACGACGCGCGCGGTCCGTTCTCGCCCGACACCGTGTTCATCGGCGCACGGCGCGGCGACGTGGACGCGGTGGTGTCGATGTACCACGACCAGGGCCAGATCGCGATGAAGCTCATGGGCTTCGAGCAGGGCGTGACCTTGCATGGCGGCCTGCCCGTGCCCGTGGCCACCTCGGCCAGCGGCAGCGCCTTCGACATCGCCGGCCAGGGCGTGGCGCAGATCGAAGGGCTGCAGCAGGCTTTCGACCTGTGCGTGCGGATGGCAAGCGGTGCGCCTGCTGCACCTGCGTCCGTCGAAACGGCGATGGCATGAGCTGCTAGCACCTCAAAAGAAAAGGGCCGCGTGTGCGGCCCTTGGCAGAAAGATCAGGCGCTCGGCGGTTCGCCGTAAGCATTGCTCTCCGGCTGCGACGGCTGAACGAAGAAGTAGATCAGCACCAGATTGATCAGCGGGATGATCGACAGCAGCAAGAACCAGCCGCTCTTGCCGATGTCGTGCAGGCGGCGCACGCCCACCGCGAGGGCGGGCAGAAGCAGGGCCAGCGCTGCAATGAAGTACACGTACTCATGGATCAGGCCCGTCACGACGAGCACGCCGAACTGGGCCAGAAAAAACCACCAGAACTCGGAACGCGACGCACGACCCGTGAAATCGGTGTACTTGGCGATGCACGTCTTGACCGCTGTTTGAAAGTCCATTGACTCGCTCCTCTTGATGAATCCCAGGGAAATTTCCCCGGGGCCATCATATCGGCGCACTGTGCAACGACAAACTCGGCCAAACCGGCCACCACCCTGCAAACCAATGGCCTAAAGGCCTAGTGGATAGAGCCTTTGGCCAAGGCTTGCGAGGCTTGCAGTGACGTGCGCCGTCAGGTGCTCAGCCGCTGCAGCAGGCCGGCCGTGGAGGCATCAAGCCCCGACACATCGCCCGAGGCCAGGCGCGGTTCGATGTCGCGCGCCAGCACCTTGCCGAGCTCCACGCCCCACTGGTCGAAGCTGTTGATGCCCCACAGCGCGCCGCTGGTGAACACGCGGTGCTCGTACATCGCGAGGAAGGCGCCCAGCGCTTCGGGCGTGAGCTTCTCGAACACGAAGAAGGTGCTCGGCCGGTTGCCCGGAAAGTTCTTGTGGCCGCCTTCGTCGAGCTTGCCGACCATCAGCGCCTGCGCCTGCGCGAGCGCGTTGGCCAGCAGCTTGGGGTGGTGGCCGTCGAGGTCGTGCGAGGCGTCGCGCACCGCCATGAACTCGAGCGGGATCACGTCGGTGCCCTGGTGCAGCATCTGGAAGTAGGCGTGCTGCCCGTTGGTGCCGGGCTCGCCCCAGAGCACGGGCGAGGTGCCGAAGGCCAGCGACGCGCCGCTCGCGTCGACCTGCTTGCCGTTGCTCTCCATCTCGAGCTGCTGCAGGTAGGCCGGCACGCGCTTCAGCGCGCTGTGGTACGGCGCGATGCTGCGGCTCGTGAAGTGGTGGAAGTTGCGGTACCAGACATCGAGCAGGCCCAGCCGCACGGGCAGGTTCTGCTCGAGCGGCGCGGTGCGGAAGTGCTCGTCCATCGCGTGCGCACCCGCCAGCAGCCGGCGAAAGCCGTCGGCGCCGATGGCCAGCGCGATCGGCAGGCCGATGGCCGACCACAGCGAATAGCGGCCGCCCACCCAGTCCCAGAAGCCGAAGGTGGTGTCGATGCCGAACTGCTTCGCGGCCTCGACGTTGGTGGTGAGCGCGGCGAAATGGCCGGCGATGTCGGTGCCGCCCGACTGTTCGTACCAGCGCTTGGCCGAGAGCGCATTCGTCATCGTCTCGGCCGTGGTGAAGGTCTTGGACGCGACCAGGAACAGCGTGTGCTCGGGCGCCAGGCCCTTGAGCACGCCCGCCAGCTCGTGGCCGTCGACGTTCGAGACAAAGTGGAAGCGCTTGCCCGGCGCCACGAACTCCGCGAGCGCCAGCACCGCCATTTGCGGGCCGAGGTCGGAGCCGCCGATGCCGATGTTGACCACGTCGGTGATCGTGTGGTCGCTGCGCACCTTCTCGGCGTAGGCCAGCATGGCGTCGAGCGTGGCGTGCACTTCGCGCAGTTCGTGGGCCGTCTGGCGGCCGGTGGCCGCGTCGGCCGGCGCGCGCAGCAGCGTGTGCAGCACGGCGCGGTCTTCGGTGTTGTTGATGTGCGCACCCGCGAACATGGCGTCGCGGTGGGCTTCGAGGCCGCATTCGCGCGCCAGCGAGAACAGCAGCGCCTCGGTGCGCGCGTCGATGAGGTTCTTCGACAGGTCGGCGAAGACGTGCGGCGCCTCCTGGCTGAAGCGCGCGAAGCGCCCGGCGTCCTCCACGAAGGCATGGCGAAGATCGAACTGGCGACCGGCCGTGTCGAAGCTGGACTGCAGTTGCGCCCAGGCCGGCGCGCGGTCACAGCGCAGGGTCATGGTCATGTTTACTTGCCGCTTTCCTGCATGAGCTTTTCGAGCTTCACGGCGTCGGCCGCGAAGGCGCGGATGCCTTCGGCGAGCTTCTCGGTGGCCATCGCGTCTTCGTTGAGCGCGAAGCGGAAGCCGGCCTCGTCGTAGCTCACCTTCTCGGCCGTGCCGCTCGCGGCAGCCTTGGCGTCGAGCGCGTGCGTGAGCGGCTCGTTGCTCGCGGCCAGCTCGGCCAGCAGCTCGGGGCTGATGGTCAGCAGGTCGCAGCCGGCGAGCGCCTGGATCTGCCCCACGTTGCGGAAGCTCGCGCCCATGACCTCGGTCTTGATGCCCTGCTGCTTGTAGTAGTTGAAGATTTCGCGCACCGACTTCACGCCCGGGTCGTTGGCGCCCGCGCTGGCGGCTTCGTCCCACTTCGCACCGGCCGACTTCTTGTACCAGTCGTAGATGCGGCCCACGAAGGGCGAGATGAGCTGCACGCCGGCCGTGCCGCAGGCCACGGCCTGCGCGAACGAGAACAGCAGCGTGAGGTTGGTGCGGATGCCCTTCTGCTCGAGCAGGCGCGCGGCCTCGATGCCTTCCCAGGTGGAGGCGACCTTGATCAGCAGGCGCTTCTCGGTGTCGATGCCTTCGGCCTTGTACAGCGCCACGATGCGCTCGCCGCGGGCCACGGTGGCGGCGGTGTCGAACGACAGGCGTGCGTCGACTTCGGTGGATACGCGGCCCGGGATGATGGAGAGGATTTCGGTGCCGAAGCGCACCAGCAGGCGGTCGATGACCTCGTCGAGCGGCTTGCCGGCGTGGGCCTTCACGGTTTCATCGAGCAGCGGCCGGTACTCGGCCTTCTGCACGGCCTTGAGGATCAGCGACGGGTTGGTGGTCGCGTCCTGCGGCTTGGAAATGCTGAGCTGCTTGAAGTCACCGGTGTCGGCAACCACGGTGGTCCACTGGCGGAGTGCATCGAGTTGGTTCATGAAATCAATTATCCGGGGAGGGGTGTGACAAGTCCTGCACGCAGTTGCGCGGCGGTCGATGTTTTCATGCGAACCGTAGCACGGGTTTTCGCGAAGCTCCATCGGCCTGCAGCGCGAAGGGTTGTCGGCCGCCCTGCCCTACAGGGGCTGTGGTCCCCGGCTGACGGCAGCCGGCCGCGGCCGGGGGCACCCTGAACGGGACGCGGCATCCACGCCGAGAACGACTTTCCCCAGGAGCCCTCATGACCC
>NZ_JBWKXQ010000049.1:0-48824 GCF_059423125.1 Variovorax sp. GW531-E2
ACGCATCGGGGGACGGGGCAGGGCGCCGGTGGTGGCGGAAGAGGAGTCCATCGAGGAAGAAGGGGAAGAAGAAACGGCGTGCATCGGTTTCGAAGTGTCGCGCATCCTGTGCGACGGCTGCGCGCCGAAGTTTCTATTTATCAAAGCAATAGCTTGTTTAATTGAGGGGCGCCGCCTAGTATCCAGGCTCCTTTCGCGTTCCCCTTCGTTCTCATGTCGTCCTCCTCCTCTTCCCTCGATGCCGCCGCCGTTGGCGCGCCGCCGCCTACCGCCGCCTGGCGCGAGCTGTTCAGCGGGCGCAACGGCTGGCGCGCGCTGGCGCTGACCGGCGGCGTCGCGCTGCACGCGGTCAACGTCCACATCGTGACCACCGTGCTGCCCTCGGTGGTGCGCGAGATCGGCGGGCTCGACTGGTACGCCTGGAGCACGACCCTGTTCGTGGTCGGCTCGATCCTCGGCGCCACGCTCTCGGTGCGGCTCTTGGCCGCGCGCGGGCCGCGCGGCGCCTGCCTCACGGCGCTGGCCGTGTTCACCGCCGGCTCGGTCGGCTGCGCGCTGGCGCCGGCCATGCCGTGGCTGCTCACGGGGCGCACGGTGCAGGGCCTGGGCGGCGGGTTGCTGGCGGCGCTGAGCTACGGGCTGATCCAGCGCGTGTTCGAACCGCGGCTGTGGCCGCGCGCGGTGGCGCTGGTGTCGGGCATGTGGGGCGTCGCCACGCTGTGCGGGCCGGCCGTGGGCGGGCTGTTCGCGCAGGCCGGCCACTGGCGCTGGGCCTTCTGGGCACTGCTGCCGGTGGCGGCGGCGCAGGCCCTGCTGGTGGCGGTGCAGCTGCGGCCCGCGGCCGGCATCCGGCACGACCGCCCGGCGCAGATGCCGCGCGTGCCGGCGCCGCAGATCGCGCTGCTGGCGCTGTCGGTCTTGGTGATTGCCGCCAGCGGCTTCTGGCCCGGCCTCGTGGGGCAGGCCGTGGGCGTGGCGCTGGGCCTGGCCATCGGCTTCGCCGCCACCCGCATCGACCGCCGCACCGGCGCCGTGCGCTTGCTGCCGACCGGCGCCTATGCCCTCGGCACGCCGCTGGGCGCCATCTACGCGAGCGTGGCGCTGCTGCTCATCGGCACCACCACCGAGATCTTCGTGCCCTACTTCCTGCAGCTGCTGCACGGCCACTCGCCGCTCGCGGCGGGCTACCTCACGGCGGCGATGGCGGGGGGCTGGAGCATCGGCTCGCTGACCTCGTCGGGCCGCACTGGCGCAGGCGCCGACCGCATGCTGCGCGCCGGGCCGGTGGTCTGCACCGCAGGCCTGCTGGCGCTCGCGTGGTTGCTGCCGACGCCGGGTGCGCTTGACGCCAATGTCGAGACCGCGCTCGTGGCTGTGGCGCTGGCCGCGGTCGGCTTCGGCGTGGGCATCGGCTGGCCGCACCTGCTGACGCGCGTGATGGCGTTGGCGCCGCGCGGCGAAGAGGGCCTGGCGTCCGCGTCGATCACGACCGTGCAGCTGTACGGCATGGCCGTCGGTGCGGCCGTCGCCGGGCTGGTGGCGAATGCGGCGGGGCTCACGGTGCCGGGCGGCGTCGACGGTGCGCGATCGGCCGCGATCTGGCTGTTCACGGTCTTCGCGCTGGCGCCTGCCATCGCCGCCTGGCTGGCGTGGCGCGCGGTGGCGCGGCGCTAGGCCAGCACGCCTTCCCAGGCCAGCGCGCGCCGGCGTCCACGTTCGCGGCGCGTTTCGCCGCGCAAGGTGGCGACGAGGTCATACACATCCGCCGGCAGGTGCGCGCCGCGCCACGCGATGTGCTGGTCGGCGCGGCACATCACGAGGCGGTGCGCATAGGCCTTGGGCAGGCTCGCGGTCTCGATGTCGAGCACCGTGAGCGGCATGCGGTAGGCGGCGGCCGCGCGCTCCAGCGGCCGCACGTCCACGCTGCGGTCGAAGCGCAGCAGCGTGTAGCCCGGGCCGAAGGCGTCGTACAGCGAGCGCCCGTCGGCCAGCCAGAAATGCGGCGCGCGGCAGCCGGGCACGGTGGAGGGCGTGAACTCGCCCATCGAGTACGGCGGCGCGCGGTGCTCGCCGTCGGGCACGATGATCGGTGAGCCCGTGTAGAAGTAGCCGAAGTTGAGCCCGCCGCAGCAGAACTGCTGCACGTTGAGCGCATAGGCCTCGCGGCCGATTTCGGCGCGCTGCGCGTCGCCCGCGGGGCCGGGCGCCTCGATGTCGGGCGGCACGGCGCGGCGCGCGCGGATCATCTTCTGCGCATGGTCCATCGCGAACTGCGACACCTGCTCGGTGATCGGCAGCCGCTCGGCCTCGTAGGCGTCGAGGATGGCCTCGTCGGCCCAGCCCTGCACGCAGGCGCCCAGCAGCCACGAGAGGTTGAGCGCGTCGGCGATGCCGGCGTTCATGCCGTAGCCCGCGTAGGGCACCCACAGGTGCGCGGCGTCGCCCGCGAGGAACACGCGGCCGTCGCGAAAGCGCGTGGCCACGAGGCGTCGGCCGATCCAGTCTTCCTTGCTGATGATGTCGTAGTGGAAGTCGGACCCCACGCCCAAAATCTCGCGGATCGAGGTGTCGCGGTCGACCGAGTCGAACTCGGGCTCTTCGGCGTTCAGGTGGTTGTGCACCAGCCAGGTCTCGTGGCCGTCGATGGCGAACATCGTGCCGCAGCGGCGTGGGTTCATCGCGTAGTACGACCACGCGGGCTTGCCCGGAATCATGTCGCGCAGCTGCGGTGCGCGGATGAAGGTCGACTGCACGCGCTGGATGACGGCCGTGCCTTCGAGCTTCGCGCCGATCTGCTTGCGCACCGGCGAGCTGCCGCCGTCGCAGCCGACCATGTAGCGGCAGCGGATGCTGCGCGTGGCGCCGCTGTCCATGTCGGTGGCGATGGCGTTCACGCCCTCGGCGTCCTGCGTGAAGCGCTCGAAGCGCGTGCGGTTGAGCAGCGTCACGCCCGGCAGCGCGGCCGTGTGCTTCAGCAGAATCGGTTCGAGGTAGATCTGGTTGATGCGGTGCGGCGGCTCCGGCGTGGGCCACCACGCGTCGGGGCCCTCGGTCTCGGTGTAGCGGTCGCGCCGGCACGGAATGGGAATGCGCGTGAGCTCGGTGCCCGTCACCGTGGTGCGAAACACCACGTCGTTCGGGTGGTCGGCCGGCAGCCCGGCATCGCGCAGCTGCTGCGCCACGCCCAGGCGGCGGAACTGCTCCATGGTGCGCGAGGCCACGTGGTTGCACTTCACGTTCGGCGGCTCGGCGAAGCGGCGCGTCTCGCACAGGATCACCGAGACGCCGCGCGAGGCCAGATCCATCGCCAGCGTGAGGCCCACGGGGCCGGCGCCGACGATCAGCACGTCGGCTTGCATCGAGGTGTCGGCGGTCTTCGTCATGTCTCTATCGGCTTGTCGTTCAATCGAGCTTGATGTGGGCGTCCTGGATCACCTGGGCCCACTTCTTCGTCTCGGCGCGGATGTAGCTGTCGAAGGATTCGACCGAGCCCGGCGCCGGCTCCACGCCGAGCGCGCGCATCGCGGTCTTCACCTGCTCGTCGCCGAGCGCGGCGTTGAGCTCGGCATTGAGCCGCGCCACCACCGGCGCCGGCGTGCCGGCCGGCGCGACCACGCCGAACCAGCCGGTCGAGTCGTAGCCCGGCAGGCCGGCCTCGGCCACCGTCGGCACCTCGGGCAGCATCGGCAGGCGCTGCGGGCTGGTCACGGCGAAGGCGATCAGCTTGCCGGCGCGGATCTGCTGCAGCGACGAGGGCAGGTCGACCACCGCCAGCGGAATCTGCCCGCCCAGCACGTCGAGCGCCGCCGGGCCGGAGCCGCGGTAGGGCACCTCCACCAGCCGCGTGCCCGCCATCTGGTTGAACAGCGCCGCCGACAGGTGCATGGCCGTGCCGTTGCCGCCGTGGCCGATCGACAGCGTGCCCGGCTTCGCCTTGGCCAGCGCGATGAGTTCGCGCTGCGTCTTCGCGGCCACCGAGGGGTGGCCGACCAGCACGAAGGGAATGGCCGCCAGCATGCCCACGGGCTTGAGGTCTTTCTGCGGATCGAAGGGCATCTGCGGGTACAGGCTCACGTTGGCCGCCAGCGCGCCCGCCGCGCCCACGCCCAGCGTGTAGCCATCGCCCGGCGCCTTGGCCACCAGCGTCAGCCCCACGTTGCCGCCCGCGCCGGGGCGGTTGTCCACCACCACCTGCTGGCCCAGCTTCTCGTTCAGGCGCGGCACCAGCATGCGCACCACGCCATCGGCGCTGCCGCCGGGCGGGAAGGTCACGACCATGCGGATCGGCTTGGTGGGGAAATCGCCCGCCGGGGCTTGCGCCAGCGCGGTGCCGGCCACCAGTGCACCGGCCACGGCCCACAGCAGTCGCCTGCGTCGCCCACGAAATGCGTGCATGCCGCGGGCGATGGGTGCTGTCATTCGGGCCTCTCCTTGAATTCGGTGCTTTGATCGGAGATTGAACGATGGCAGCATTCATTCGTAAATCAAGAAATTCCGAATGATTTTTCAAATTTTCTGATGAATACGAACTTCAGTCCTACGATCCGCCAGCTGCGTGCGTTCCTCGCGGTCTACCAGCTGCGCAAGCTCGGCGCCGCGGCCACGCGACTGTTCGTCACGCAGTCGGCCGTGAGCATGCTGATCCGCCAGCTCGAAGAGGGCCTGGGCACGCGCCTGTTCGACCGCACCACGCGCGCGCTCAAGCCCACGGCCGCAGCCGAACAGATGATTTCCACCGTCGAGCGCGTGCTGCGCGACGTCGATTCGCTCTCGGCCGATTTCCGCGAACTCGCCACGCTGGAACGCGGGCGCGTGACGCTGGCGATCACGCCCACACTTGCGGGATTCCTGTTACCTGATGCGCTGCGCGCCTTCGGCGAGCAGCACCCGAAAGTTCGCGTGCTGGTGAACGACTGCGCGCCCGACCAGTTCCTGTCGCGCATCCTCGGCGAGCATGTCGACTTCGGCATCGGCACGCCCGAGCGGCCCGGCCCCGAGGTCGAGGTGCAGCGCCTCCTGCGCGACCACCTTGCCGTGGTGTGCCGCACCGACCACCCCTTGGCCAAGGCACGCGTGGTGCGCTGGTCGGACCTGGGCCGCCACCCCGTCATCACCGTGCGCCCCGGCTACGGCGTGCGCCCGCTGATCGACGGCACGGCGGCCGAGGCCGGCGTGACGCTCGACGTGGTGAACGAGGTGTCCTTCCTGTCCACCGCGCTGTGGATGACGGCGGCGGGCATGGGCGCGTCGATCATGCCGTCGGCCTTCGCGCGCGCCGAGAAGAACCCGGTGCTCGTGGTGAAGGTGCTCAGCGCACCGCGCGTGGTGCGCGACATCTCCATCGTCACCAAGCGCGGCCATTCGCTGTCGGCGGCGGCGCGGGCGTTCATCGAGGCGTTGAAGCAGAGCCTGCAGTAGCCGTGGCGGCGGGCCGGTCGTATGCTGGCCGGTCTTTTCTCTTTGCGCGAAAGCAGGTGCCCCATGACCACAACCACACGGTCCCGTTTCTCTTCCGCATGGCTGGTCCTGGCATTCGGCCTGATGCTGTCGATGCTGCTCGTGGCCTGCGGCAACAAGGAGGCCGAGCAGCGCACCGCCTTCATCGCCTACCTGCAGACCCGCGTGCTCGACAAGCCCGGCTTGCGCGTGCCCACGCCCACCGCCGAAGAAAAAGCCTCGTTCGGCGACTACGCGCAGCACTACGCGGTGATCACCGATTTCAACGAAGGCATGAACCAGTCGGTGAGCCAGCCGATGACGCAGGTCATGGCCAAGGGCGCGCTGCGCTCGCTGGCCGACCTGCCGGCGCGCCGCGACGATCTCAAGGCCGCCAAGGAGGGCCTGGGCGGCTTGCGCTCCGCGCTCGACCAGCAGCTGGCCAAGGCCGACGCGGCGCGCGCGCAACTCAAGCAGCCCGACGACCTGAAGCAGGTCTACGGCAAGGCCTACGAGAAGACGGTGACGACGCCCGCCGCCACCTTCAAGGAGGTGTTCCCCGCGCTCGACGCCGTGTTCGACAGTGCGCTGGCCATCGGCGATTTCATGGAGAAGAACAAGTCGAAGCTGCAGGTCTCCGGCGCTTCGCTCACCGTGACCGACCCCGCGGTGAGGGCCGAGCTCGACAAGATGGTGCAGCAGCTGGGCCGCCAGTCGGCCGCCATCAACACCGCGCAGGACAAGATGCGCGCGATGCTGCGCGGCTCTTGATCAGACGAAGTGGTCGAACGAGCCGAAGCGCTGTGACACCGGCGCGCCGCTCGCATCGACGATGCGCAGCCCCGCGTCCGCTTCGATGCGGCCGATGCGAGTGACGCGCGTGGCACTGTTCACGCCGGCCTGCAGGACCGCATCGCGGGCCGAGGCCGGCGCGGTGAACACCAGCTCGTAGTCGTCGCCGCCCGAGAGCGCGCAGGTGCGCAGCGCCTCGGTGGGCAGGCCGGCCGTGTCGACGGCGATCAGCGCGGTGGTGGCGTCGGCATCGAGCGTGGCGCCCACGCGGCTGGCCGCGAGGATGTGGCCCAGGTCGCCGATCAGGCCGTCGCTCACGTCCACCGCCGACGTGGCAATGCCACGCAGCGCCTGGCCCAGCGCCACGCGTGGCGTGGGTTGTTCCATGCGCGCGCGGGCCTGCGCGAAGGCGTCGGCAGGCAGGCTCAGCGTGCCGCGGAACACCTCGAGCGCCAGCCGCGCATCGCCCAGCGAGCCGCTCACCCACAGGTCGTCGCCCGCGCGCGCGCCCGAGCGCAGCAGCGCGGCGCCGGCCGGCACTTCGCCGAACACGGTGATGCAGATGTTGAGCGGGCCGCGCGTGGTGTCGCCGCCCACCAGCTCGCAGCCGTGCGCGTCGGCCAGCGCGAACAGGCCGCGCGAAAAACCTTCGAGCCAGGGCTCGTCCACGCCGGGCAGCGCCAGCGCCAGCGTGAAGGCCAGCGGTTTTGCGCCGCAGGCGGCCAGGTCGCTGAGGTTCACGGCCAGCGCCTTGTGGCCCAGCCGGGCCGGCTCCACGGTCGAGAGAAAGTGCCGCCCCTCCACCAGCATGTCGGAGGACACGGCGAGCTGCATGCCCGCGGCCGGCGCGAGCAAGGCGCAGTCGTCGCCCACGCCCAGCGGCGAGCGCGTGGCGGGACGTTTGAAATAGCGTGTGATCAGGTCGAATTCACCCATGGGTGCGAGAGCATAACGACCTGGCGCGGGGCCGCCCGCCGCGGCGCCCGCGGGAAATGGGGGCTGACACTGGAAGCATTTTGTAATACCGTCATGCAAGCGGATACACCGAAAGTCCGAACAGGAGGAGGCCGCCATGACAGCCATCGTGCAGGGAGGCGTGTCCGCCGACGCAGACACCGACCGGATCGTTGCCTTGCTGTACGACGGGATCACCTGTCCCGGCGACTGGTACGACGCGCTCGATGCCATGCGCGAGGTGCTCGGTGCCGCGTGCTTTCACACGCTCACGGTGCGCCGCGCCGACTGCTCGGTGGTGGGCGCGGGGCTCGCCAACCTGGAGAGCCCGCCCGACAAGGTGCGCGAGTACGAGCAGCACCTGGCGCGCGACGACATCCGCATGCAGATGCCGGTCAACGCCCCGCTGGGCACGCCGGTGGCCGACCACGCCTACTTCGGCGCGCGCACGCTGTCGCGCAGCCCGATCTACGTCGACTGGCTGGCGCCGCTCGGCCTGCGCCACACGCTGGCGATGGGGTTGCGCGCCGACGACGACACGCGCGAAGTGCTCGGCTTCATCCGTCCCCGGGCCGAGGCGCCCTACGGTCCTGAGAGCGAGGCCTTCTGTCGGCGCCTGTCGCCGCACCTGGTGCGCGCCAGCGAACTGCGCGCTCGCATGGCGCAGCTGGGCGAGCACGCAGCCACCGGGCTGTCGGCGCTCGACGCGCTGCCGCAGGGCATCGCCGTGGTCGACGAGGCCTGCCGCATCGACCACCTGAACGCGCGCGCGGCGGGGTGCGCGGGCCGCGGCGGCCTGTTCGACAGCGCGCAGGGGCGATTGCGGCTCGCGTCGTCCGCGCTGCAGTCGGCCTTCGAGCAGCGGGTGCGCGAGGCCTGCGCCCCGGCCGGCGGCGCGCGGGCCGGCGTGCTGCACCTGCCCGTGGCCGGCAGCGTGGTCCGCATCACGGTGCTGCCGCTCAAACCTTCGCACCCGCTGGCCGTGCTGCGCCAGCGCCATCGCGCGCTCGTGGTCTTCGCCCATCCGGCCGAGGCGGCGCCCGTGGAGCCGCGGCAGCTGGAAAGCCTGCTCGGCCTGAGCCCGACCGAGGCGCGGCTCGCGCTGCTCCTGGCGAGCGGCAAGACCGTGAAGGACTTCGCCGCCGCGCAGCACTGCTCCGAACACACGGCGCGCAGCCATCTGCGCAACGTGATGCGCAAGACCGACTGCCACCGGCAGGCGGAGCTGGTGCTGCTGGTGCAGTCGCTGCGGGACTGAGCAGCAGGTTCTACTGCGAACGGGGGATGGCGCCGCGCGGCGGTTGCGAGAACCATGGCGCCCTCTACACGAGGAGTTCGCCATGGCTGTCTACTGGGACGAGACCAAGATGCAGATGGGTCCGCACGGCACCGCGACCATCCTTGCCTTCGGCGATTCGTGGTTCTGGTACCCGCTGCCGGGCGGCAGCCTGCTGAACTTCCTGGGCGACGTGGTCGGCGCGCGCGGCCACGTGATCCTGGCCAAGGGCATGAACGGCGCGGAAGCCCAGGACTATGTGGAGGGCAAGTACCGCAACGCCGTGCGCGAGTCGCTGCGCCTGTACGGCCCGACGCTGTCGGCGGTGTTCATCAGCGGCGGCGGCAACGACTTCGCGGGCTTCAACGACCTGCGCCCGCTGCTCAAGTCCGATTGCACGGGCGAGACCCAGGCCGCGCAGTGCTTTCGCAACGGCAAGGGCGGCTTCGACCAGTTCCTCGTCGACATGGACGAGCAGTACCGCGCGCTCATCGGCCTCATCTACACCCGCACCAGCGTGGACTGCCACATCGTCATGCACAGCTACGACTACGCGCCGCCCACCGGCAAGGCGCTGTTCGGGCGCGAAGGCTGGCTGCGCCCGGCGCTGGTCGACGCGGGCGTGGCGCCCGAGCTGTTCAAGCCCTGCGTCGACCACCTGATCGACGGCTTCCACGGCATGCTGCAGAACATCGCCGCGGGCGACCCGCAGCACCTGCACGTGGTGGACAGCCGCGGCACGCTGGGCCCGACCGACTGGGCCAACGAGCTGCACCCCAACGGCCGCGGCTTCAAGAAGATCGCGGTGCAGCGCTGGCAGCCCGTGCTGCAGCCGCTGAACCTGGCCTGAACTCTTGTGAAGTTCAGACGCCGCGCGCGCGGCGGTTGGACATGACCACGTTGTCCTTCTCGATCGCTGTACCGCTCTTCAGCGCAGCAACCCACGCGTCGGTCGTCGCCACGGCGGCAAAGTTGCTGTGGAACACGACGCTGAAGACACGGTGGATTTCCTCGGCGCTCACGCGGCCGGCCGCATTCTCGTAAGGCAGCGCGCCGGTGGCGTCCGACAGGAACTCCACGCTCAGTCCGCGGTGCATGGCTTCGAACACGGTGGAGGCGTCGCAGTTCTGCGTCATGTAGCCGGTCACGCTCAGCGTGTCGATCTCGTGGCGCGCGAGCCAGTCGGCGAAGTCGGTGCCGGTGAAGACGCTCGGGAAGGCCTTGGTGACGAGGTGGTCGCGCGGGCGCTGGGCGATCTCGGGGTGCAACTGGCCGTGGAACTTGTCGGCCTGAAAGACCGGCGCACCCTTCGGCGCGTGGTGCTGCACCACCACCACCGGCACGCCGGCCGCGCGGGCCGCGTCCATGGCCTGCGCGATCTTCGGCAGCGAGCGCTCGACCGGCGGGTATTCGATGGGCAGGCCGCCGCCTTCGAAGTATTCGTTCTGCACGTCGATGACGACGAGGGCGCGGCGCGGTGCGGTTTGGCTCATGGGGTATCTCCTTCGGTGGTGTGTTTGGAATGACTCGATTCTTCGCGCACCACGGGTTTTGCGACAGTGGCCCGAAAGCCATTCATCGATAAGATCGGGCCATGCGCCCATCTGCAGCCGAAACCATCGCCGTCGTGGCCTTCGACGGCATCAGTCCTTTTCACCTCTCCGTGCCCTGCATGGTGTTCGGCGAAGACCGCACCGACACCGGCGCGGCGCGTTTTCGGGTGCAGGTCTGCGCGCCCGAGCCGGGCCCGCTGGCCACCAACGCGGGCTTCACGCTCGTGGTGCCGCATGGGCTGGAGGCGATCCGCCGCGCGCAGATCGTGGTGGTGCCGTCCTGGCGCGACGACGGCCGGCCCGCGCCGCCCGCGCTCATCCGTGCGCTGCAGGCGGCGCACCGGCGCGGCGCGACCGTGGTCGGGCTGTGCCTGGGTGCTTTCGTTCTGGCCGAGGCCGGCCTGCTCGACGGCCGGCCCGCCACCACGCACTGGCACCTGGCCGCGGCCTTTGCCAAGCAGTACCCGCAGGTCGTGCTGCAGCCCGAGGTGCTGTACGTGGACGACGGCAACGTGCTCACCTCGGCGGGCACGGCCGCAGGCATCGACTGCTGCCTGCACCTGCTGCGCGTGCGCTACGGCGCCGACACCGCGAACCGCGCCGCGCGGCGCATGGTCGTCGCGCCGCACCGGCAGGGCGGTCAGGCGCAGTACATCCAGCAGCCCGTGCCGGCGGCGGCCGAGCGCGACCGGCTCACGCCGTTGCTCGAATGGCTGGGGCGGCATCTGCAGACGCCGCACGAACTCGACGAACTCGCGCGCCGCGCGCTCATGAGCCGGCGCACCTTCACGCGGCGCTTTCGCGAATCGACGGGAACGACGGTCGGCCAGTGGCTGCAGAACCAGCGCCTGGCGCTGGCGCAGCGGCTGCTCGAAACGACCGACCGCTCCGTGGAGCGCGTGGCGGCCGATGCGGGCTTCGGCTCGGCGGTGCTGCTGCGCAAGCACTTCGCCACGGCGTTCAAGGTGTCGCCGACGGTGTACCGGCGGCAGTTCTCCCAGGAGGCCGTGGCGGCCTGAACAACGTCAGGCCGCGCCGCGAAAGCGCAGCGAAGCCTGGCGCACCACTTCCGCCAGCAGCCGCTCCTTGCCCTGCTTCTCTCGCAGCCAGCGTGCGTCGTTGCGGTTGGCCTCGACGCTGGTGCGCAGCTCGCCCAGCGCCTGCGTGGCGTTGAGCGCCTCGCTGTGCCACTCGAGCTGGGTCATGGTCATCAGGATGTGGTCGCGCAGCGGCATGTGCTGGCCGCTGGCCGGGTCGACATACACGGCGTCCAGGCCGAAGCGGCAGGCCTGGAAGCGGTTGTAGGTGTAGACGAGGTAGTCGTCCTCGCTCGGCTCGAAAGGCTGCTCCTGCAGGAACCACGCGGCCAGCGACTGCACGTAGCCCGCCAGCGCGGCGGCGCGCTCGATGGTGAGCGGCGTGTCGAACACGCGGATCTCGATGGTGCCGAACTCGGGCTTGGGGCGGATGTCCCAATAAAAGTCCTTCATGCTGCGCACGACGCCGGTGCGGGTCATGCGCTCGAAGTAGGCCTCGAATTCCTTCCAGCTCGTGGTGAAGGGTGCGCGGCCCGAGAGCGGGAACGCGAACACCGAGTTCAGGCGTGCCGAGTCGAACTGCGTGTCCTGCCCCTGCACGAACGGCGAGGATGCCGACAGCGCGATGAAGTGCGGGATGTAGCGCGACATGCGGTGCAGCATCAGCAGCGCCGAGTCGGCGTCGGGGCAGCCGATGTGCACGTGCTGGCCGAAGATGGTGAACTGCTTGCTCAGGTAGCCGTACAGCTCCGACAGCTCGCGAAAGCGCGGCTTGTCGTAGATGCGCCGCTCGTGCCACTGCTGGAACGCATGCGTGCCGCCGCCGACCACCGCGATGTTGAGCTTGTCGGCGTTCTTGATCAGCGCCTCGCGGATCGGCGACAGCTGCGTGATCACGTCCTGCGCCGAATGGCAGATGTCGGTCGAGATCTCGATCATGCTCGAGGTCATCTCGGGCACCACGCTGCCGGGCAGCGGCGTCTGCGCCATCAGGCGCAGCATGTCCTCGGCGTACGGCGCGAGGTCGTAGTCGTGCGTGTTCACGAGCTGCAGCTCGAGCTCCACGCCCAGCGACAGCGCCTCCGACTTGTTGAAGGGCTCGAGCTTGACGGCGCGGCTCGCCGGATCGGCGGGCAGCGGCGCAGAGCGCACGTCGTCGCTGTCCGGATCGATCGGGGGAAGGGTGGGGTTGCTGTTGCTGCTCATCGCTGCGTGTCTTCCGTGGTGCTGAAGGCCTGTGGCGTCCAGGGGACCGAACTCTCGCCCACGGCGTGGATCGCCACGGTGGCGAGCACGGCGCCCATCACTTCCATCAGCAGGATCGAGGGCAGGGCGACCTGCGTGATCATGGTGCCCAGAAGCGGCGAGGCCGAGGCGAAATTGGAGGCGATCAGCAGGGCGATCGACGACAGCGGCGTCATCGCGCAGCCGACCCAGAAGGCTTGCTTCCAGCTGGCGCCGCTGCCCGGGTTGGCAATGGCCACGCCCGAGATCTTGGTGACCAGGCGCACGCCGATCACGGCCAGCACCACGCTGGCCACGGGCAGGGTCCAGTCGGCCTGCGCCGCCACCATCGACACCAGCACGAACATCAGCATGGTCAGCAGCGACGAGGCGGTGCCGAGCTGGCGCTGCCAGGCCCAGGGCTTGGGGTTGAGCGTCTTGAGCAGCACGCCGCCGATCAGCGCCGCCAAGGGTGCCGAGCCGCCGATGTGGGCCGTGAGTGCCGCGCCCGCCGCGATGATCGCCAGCAGCAGGATCGAGGTGTTCTCGCTGTTCGGGCTCATCACGCGCAGCGCCGAGCGCAGCGCCAGCGCCATGATCGCGCCGACCACGAACGACATGCCCAGCACCACCGCCACCGGGTAGAGCTTGAGCATCAGCGACTGCGGCGCGCGCTCGATCAGACCGGCCTGCGCGTAGCCCAGCGTGAGGGCGTAGAAGGTGTTGAGCGTGGCCAGCGTCATGGCGCGTTCGGTCACGGGGCCGGCGGCGCGGGTGTCCATGATCACGCGGCTGAGCACGGCGGGCGAGGCGACGATCGCCATCAGCGCGATGGGGTTGGCCACCGGCTCGGGCAGGCCCAGAAGAATCAATATCCAGTACACGCCGAAGTAGGTCAGCCCCGCCTCCAGCAGGCTCTGCACCAGCACCATCGGGTTGTGGCGGAACCAGCGCAGCGGCAGCCGGCCACCCGCTTCGAACAGCACCACGGCCGCGCCCAGCTCCAGCAGGAACAGGCTGATGCCGCGCAGCGGCCAGATCGCGCCCTCGAAGCCCGCAAAGCCCACCACTGCGCCCACCACCGAATAGCCGATGACCTTCGGCATTCCCAGGTAGCGCTGCACCAGGTGGCCGGAGGCCGCGGCGGCGGCCACCAGCAGGGCCCAGAGCACGGTGGGCAGGCCGGCCGAGGGGCGCGCCCATTCGGCCCAGAAGCCCTGGAGTTCGGCGAGGAGTGCGGTCAGGTTCATGTAGGCAGGAAGAAGCTCACCGGCCGGCTGCGCCAGCGGGCCCAGATCGCGCTGCGGATGCGGGCGCGGTCACCGAGGCTCACGCTGTGCGCGCGCAGCGCCAGCCGGAAAGCGAAATAGAAACTCACGCTCACATTGAGCGCGCCGATCACCGGGATCGCCGCAACCGCCCACCACAGGGCCGGCTGGTGCAGTGCCGGCAGCCCGATGGATGCCGCCGCGGCCGCGATCTGGCCGGCCGACAGCGTGACATGGCGCACATCCAGCCCGAGCCCGAAGAAGCCCGCGAACGCGGGCAGCAGTCCGAGCATGAGTCCCAGCGAGATGTTGGAGGCGAAGCCTGAGATGTGTGTGCGCATGAAGGCGGCCCAGCGACGGGCCCGGGCGGCACCGAGAAAGGCGCCGATGCGAGGGTTGTAACGCATGGCGGAGTCCAGGCGATGCAGGACAAAGGCGTTTTCTGTCCATCCGGCGATGATGCTGGACGAAAACAGCAGGATGCCGGTGATTGCCGCGAAAAGCACGGTCGGTCCGAGCAGCGACAGCGAATGCAGCGTCGAGGCCGCATGCGCCGCGTCCAGCAGCGGCCGGCCCAGCGCGGCCTGCCAGCCCAGCACCAGCAGGCCCACCGCCGGCACCACCAGGAGCACGTTGCCCAGCACGGCCGCCACCTGCGAGCGCACGAGGTTGGCCACCTCGTCGACGAACTGGTCCACGGCGTCGTCCGACTTGATGTCGCGCAGCCGCGCCGCCATGGCGGGCGCGGTCATGGCCGGCTGCTTGGTGGCCAGCGTGAGGTGCAGCAGCTGGATCGCCACGAAGCTGGCCGCGTACATGAGGCCCGCGGCCAGCCCGCTCCAGAAGGCCGACAGGGCCAGCGCGTAGATGCCGAACTTGGCCAGCACCGTCAGCGCCGTGAAGGCGCCGCCGCCGGCGGCCTTCTTCACCATCTGCAGGTAGCTGCGGCGGTCGCGGGTGATGTAGTGCTCGCCCGTCTCGGCGCTGCGCTCGGTCACCTTGGCCGCGAGCATCGACGAGTTGGAGGCGATCAGCGCGCGGATGCTGTTGCGCTCGCCGCCCGCCAGCACCAGCTTGCCGACCAGCCGCGCCATGCTCGGCCCCGGCACGGGCGACATCAGGCAGTCGAGCAGCTCGCGGATGCGCAGCACGCGCTCGCGCAGCTGGCGCAGCCGGAACACCAGGCCGACCGAGATGCCGTTGTCTTCCAGGTGCGTGTAGACCGACGAGGCGCTGGAGCGGCAGGCGTCGAGCCGGTCGCGGAAGGCCACGAAGGCGGCCTGCAGGGATTCTTCGTCGCGCGGCAGGGCGAACATCTGCTCGCGCAGCGCGTCCAGGTCGGCCATGAGGGCGTGGAAAGGGCGCGCCTCGCCCGCTTCGGGGCTGATGCGCAGCCGCAGCTCGGGCGAAAAGCCCGTCGCCACCACCTGGCTGCAGCAGTAGGTGACGGCGTCCATCACCGTGTGGCGCCAGCGCGCCGAGCCGTCGGGCATGGGCGCGGCGTCGGCCAGCAGCGCGCCGATGCGCGCGAGCTGGGTGTCGTCGAGCAGCGCGATCCAGCCGGCGTCGAACACGCCGGGCAGCACCAGCCGGAACAGGTCCGAGGCGTCGGTGGTCTCGGGCGTGCCCGGCAGGATCTTGCGGCGCATGCGTTCGCCGAACTCGCTCAGGAAGGCAGTGCGCGGCGCAAAGCCGTAGTCGGCCAGCAGCGCCGTGAGGTCGACCGACTGCGTGAACGCGCGCCACCAGGCGCGCAGCCGGTCGCACAGCTCGGGCCGCGCCTCGACGGCGTCGAGCAGCAGTTGCACGCGGCCGATGGCGGCCTGCGGCGAGGCGCGGTCGCCGCGCAGCCAGTCGAAGAGGTTGATGAGCCAGATGTGGCGCTGCGCCACATCGGCCGTGGGGTCGAGGCCGGCAAGCAGCCCCTGCAGATCGCGCGATGCGGCAGCCATGGGGGAGCGGAAGAGAAAAGAAAGAAAAAGAGCGCGTCGCGCGCTCAGTGCAGCACCCGGGAGACCGGGGCGCCGCCGATGTCGGCTTCGAGCACGAACATGGGAACCGGCACGTCGAAGCGCTCGCCTTCTTCGGTCACCACGAAGAAGCTGCCGTGCATGGTGCCGCTGGCCGCCTGCAGGCGGCAGCCGCTGGTGTAGCGGAACGATTCGCCGGGCGCCAGCAGCGGCTGCTGGCCGATCACGCCGAGGCCCTTGACCTCCTGCGCATGGCCCGAGGCGTCGTTGATGAGCCAGTGGCGCGCGATCAATTGCGCGCCCACCGTGCCCACATTGGTGACGGTGATCGTGTAGGAGAAGGTGTAGACGTTGTCCTTGGGCGAGGACTGGTCGGCCAGGTAACGCGGTTCGACCTGTACGCTGAAGGGGCTGTGTGACATGGGGCGCATGGTAACGGAGGCCTTTCCTCGGACTTCCGTCGGCTGCGAGAATCCGGGGTTATGAGCAGCACCCCGTTCCGCATTGCGCCCTCCATTCTTTCCGCCGACTTCGCGCACCTCGGCCAGGAACTGACCGACGTGATCGCGGCCGGCGCCGACTGGATCCACTTCGACGTGATGGACAACCATTACGTGCCGAACCTGACCTTCGGCCCCATGATCTGCCAGGCCCTCAAGCCCTACGCCAAGACCGCCGACGGCACGCCCGTGCCCATCGACGTGCACCTGATGATCCAGCCGGTCGACGCGCTGGCCGCGTCTTTTGCGCAAGCGGGCGCTGACTACATCAGCTTCCACCCCGACGCATCGACCCATGTGCACCGCAGCATCCAGGCCATCAAGGCCGCCGGCTGCAAGCCCGGGCTGGTGTTCAACCCGGGTGCCGGCCTCGAGGCGCTGGACTGGGCCATCGACGACATCGACCTGATCCTCATCATGAGCGTCAACCCCGGCTTCGGCGGCCAGAGCTTCATCGATTCGGCCCTGCGCAAGATCGAGCAGGCGCGCAAGCGCATCGAGCAGAGCGGGCGCGACATCCGCCTCGAGGTGGACGGCGGCATCAAGGCCGACAACATCGCCCGCGTGGCCTCGGCCGGCGCCGACACCTTCGTGGCGGGCAGCGCGATCTTCAACGCCAAGGACTACGGCGCGGTGATCGGCGACATGCGCCAGCAGCTGGCCACCGTCAAGGCCTGACCTTGCCGTCGGCGGTGCGCTCGGGCGTGAGCCCGCGATCGGTGTCGACCACGCCGCGCTCCACGTCCTCGTAGCCGCGCCGGCCCTTCTCGGGCGGCTGGCCGTCCTGCATCACCTGGCTGTCCGACGACTGGTCGCGCTCGTGCGGCAGGCGCGGTGCCGATTCGCCGTCCTGTGCGACGCGGGTGGTGTCCTTGTCGTCGGCATTTTTCTTGTGCTTGTGCTGCTGGGCCATCGTGTGCTCCTTCAAAGTGCGGGTCTGGCGCCAGCTTGCGCGGCGCCCCGCCACGGGGCGGTAGGACAGGCCAGGGCGCGGCTGTAGGTTCGCGCTGCACGCCCGCCATGTCACAGGGTCTTGCCTTTTGCGTGGCCACAGTCGCCTCCGCATAATCGCCCGCATGTCCACCCCGCTTTTCGACGACGCCGCGACCGCCACCGACAGCCTGCGCCTTCACGCATTCGCGTCGCTGAATCCCGGCCCGCGCCTGCTCGTGATCGGCGGGGTGCATGGCGACGAGACCTGCGGCACCGAGGGCATCGCGCGCGTGCTGGCCGAGTTCGATGCCGGCGACTTGCGCCTGCTGCGCGGCGAACTCACGCTCGTGCCCGTGGCCAACCCGCTCGCGCGGCGCCGCCTGCAGCGCGAGGGCCAGCGCAACCTCAACCGCCTGTTCCGCCCGAGCGAGACGCCGGCCGACTACGAGGCCCGCATCACCAACCGGCTGGCCCCGGTGATCGCGCGCCACGACGTGCTGCTCGACCTGCACTCCTTCCAGAGCGAGGGCGAGGCCTTCGCCATGATCGGCCCGCGCGACAACAGCGGCAGCCTCGAACCCTTTGCGCGCGCGCAGGAAGAAGGCCGGCTCGCGCTGCACATCGGCACGCCCATCGTCGTCGAGGGCTGGCTCGACATCTACGCCGCCGGCCTTGCGCAGCGCGGCGCCGCGGTCGACGAGGCCGCCATCGACTTCGGCCGCGGCACCAACGAGTACATCCGCAGCTGCGGCGGCTACGGCGTCACCCTCGAATGCGGCCAGCACCAGGACCCGCAGGCGCCGCAGGTGGCGTGGGCGGCCATCCGCCGCACGCTCGCGCTGCTGGGCATGGCGGCGCTGCCGCCGAGCCTGTCGGCCGCGCCCCCGCAGCCGCCCCAGCTGCTGCGCCTGGCGAGCGTGACCGACCGCCTGCACGAAGACGACAGCTTCGTGCGCGACTGGGCCACCTTCGACCCCGTGCAGCGCGGCGAGCCCGTGGGCATGCGGCACGACGGCACGCTGGTCAGCGCGCCCGACGACGGCTTCATCGTGTTCCCGAACGCGATGGCGCTGCCGGGCGCCGAGTGGTTCTACTTCGCGCGGCCCAGCGAGCGCGTGCTCGACCCGACCGCCTGAGGCTCGCGCCTGTCGGCGCCCTCCTACCGGTGACGCCCACCTTCTCCCACAGACGGGGAGGGGCGGCCACTACGGCCCGCGCACCGGGCCCCACCTAAGCTTCCTCTTTGCGGATTTGCCGGCTTGCGGCCCCGCTTCTCTCGGAGGGAAAAACATCATGGAAATCTCGGCACTGTTCGATTCGCTCATGGGCACCTGGGGCGACGACATCCTGATCTGGGCGGTGGCTGCCGTGACCGCCTGCATCGGCCTGATCGCCGTGGTGAACGTGCTCGACATCTTCATCGGCAGCGGCAACAGCAACGAGGCCGGCTGAGCCGACCCGCATCGATGCCCAGAACCCCGATGTCCCCCCAGAACAAGGCCGCCGCAGGCCGCCGCGCCAGCACCGCCAAGACCGGTGACGGCGCCAACGCCAAGCAGCTGCAGCTCGAGGGTTTCACTACCGAGCACCCCACGCACCTGACGACCAACCAGGGCCTGCAGGTTCCCGACAACCACAACTCGCTCAAGGCGGGCGTGCGCGGGCCAACGCTGCTCGAAGACTTCATCCTGCGCGAGAAGATCACGCACTTCGACCACGAGCGCATTCCCGAGCGTGCCGTGCACGCGCGCGGCTCGGCGGCGCACGGCTACTTCCAGGTCTACCAGTCGATGTCGCAGTACACCTGCGCCGATTTCCTGCAGGACCCCGATGCCAAGACGCCCGTGTTCGTGCGCTTTTCCACCGTGGCCGGCTCGCGCGGCTCGGCCGACACCGTGCGCGACGTTCGCGGCTTCGCCGTCAAGTTCTATACGCGCGAGGGCAATTACGACCTCGTGGGCAACAACATCCCCGTGTTCTTCATCCAGGACGCGATGAAGTTCCCCGACCTCATCCACGCCGTGAAGCCCGAGCCGCACCACGAGATGCCGCAGGCCGCGAGCGCGCACGACACCTTCTGGGACTTCGCCTCGCTCATGCCCGAGAGCACCCACATGCTGATGTGGGCCATGAGCGACCGCGCCCTTCCGCGCAGCCTGCGCATGATGGAAGGTTTCGGCGTCCACACCTTCCGCTTCGTCAACGCGCGCGGTGAGAGCCACTTCGTGAAGTTCCACTGGAAGCCCAAGCTCGGCGTGCACGGCCTCGTGTGGGACGAGGCGCAGAAGATCGCCGGCAAGGACCCCGACTTCCATCGCCGCGACCTCTGGGAGGCCATCGAGCAGGGCCACTTCCCCGAGTGGGAACTCGGCGTGCAGCTCATCGCGCCCGACAAGGCCGAGTCGCTGGGCTTCGACCTGCTCGACCCCACCAAGCTGATCCCCGAAGAGATGGTGCCCGTGCAGCGCATCGGCAAGCTGGTGCTCAACCGCAACCCCGACAACTTCTTTGCCGAGACCGAGCAGGTGGCCTTCCACCCGGGCCACGTCGTGCCGGGCATCGACTTCAGCAACGACCCGCTGCTGCAGGGGCGCCTGTTCAGCTACACCGACACGCAGATCTCGCGGCTGGGCGGCGCCAACTTCCACGAGCTGCCGATCAACAAGGCCGTGTGCCCGTTCCACAACATGCAGCGCGACGGCATGCACCGCCAGACCATCGCGCGCGGCCAGGTCGCCTACGAGCCCAACACGCTGGGCAGCGGCACCGAGTTCCGCGTGGACGGCGGCAGCCACGGCTTCCAGTCCTTCCCCGAAGAGATCGAGTCGCCGAAGGTGCGCCGCCGCAGCCCGTCGTTCGACGACCACTTCACGCAGGCGCGCCTGTTCTTCAACAGCCAGAGCATGGCCGAGAAGGAGCACATCGTCGCGGCCTTCCGCTTCGAGCTGTCGAAGCTCGAAGTGCCCGCCATCCGCCAGCGCATGGTCGACAACCTCGCGCACGTGGACGAGAAACTCGCACGCCGCGTGGCCGAGCCGCTGGGCATCGGCGAGCCCGACGCGAAAGCGGCCGCAGGGTACTCGGGCTTTCGCGAGCATCGCATCGAGTTGCCCATCGACGAATCGCCTGCGCTGCGCATGAGCGATGGCAGCGCCGACGGCGTGGTGCGCACGCGCAAGGTCGCGATCCTCGTGGCCGACGGCGTCGACTCGGCCTCGCTCAAGCCCATTCGCGACGCGCTCGAGCAGGTGGGCGTGCTGTGCAAGGTGGTGGGCCCGAAGCTCGGCACCGTGGCCAGTGCGTCGAAGCGCCAGATCGACGTCGACATGACCTTCACGAACACTGCCTCGGTGCTGTTCGACGCCGTGCTCGTGCCTGCGGGCGCCGAGGGCGCCGCCGCGCTCGCGGCGCAAGGCGATGCCGTGCACTTCGTGCTCGAGGCGTACAAACATTGCAAGGCGATCTGCGCGGTGGGCGAGGGCGTGCAGTTGCTGGCCACCCTCGGCGTCACGCCCGAGGGCGAGGCACCGGCCGGCGTGGTGGTGGCCGAAACGCCGGTCACGAACCTGGGCGACGCCACGGCGGCGACGCAGATCGCGCACGACTTCATTGCGGCGATTGCGAAGCACCGGCATTGGGACCGACTCAACATCGACAGCGTGCCCGCCTAGCGTGAACCGGCTCTACGCCATTTGCGCTAGACCGTATTGCGAATAGGCGAGGTGAACACCCGCTCCTAGACTTTCCCACGAGGCCTGAACGGCGCGCACTCCCGCGGCGTCGAGCGTTCGCGGCAGCGAGTGCATGGGTCGAGGGGGTTCAATGGCGTGGTTTTCGAGATGGGGATGTGCGCATCCGGCGCGTCGCCGTGCCGGTCTTGCCGGTGCGGTCGGCCTGGTGGGTGTGCTGCTTCTGGGCCCCGGCGGTCCTTCGGCGCAGGCACAACGTCCGGCGCCACCACCTGCAACCCCCGCTGCTTCAGCGGGCGGCCCGAATGCCGAAGCCGCGGCCGACCGCATGGCGCAGGCGCGGCTGGCCGACACCGACACGCTGCTGGCCCTGACCAGCGAAGGCGCGGTGCTCTACGGGCAGGACGCGGTCAAGCTCTCGGGCTATCAGTACTGCAGCCAGGCGGTCGCATTGGCCGAGGCGGGCGAGTTCCGCCAGAGCGTGCGCGCCGCGAGCAAGGCGCTGCACTTGGCCAATGCCACCAGCGACCCGAACCTGCGCGCCGTGGCCAACCGCGACCTGGCGATCGTCTACAGCTACTCGGGCCAGCTCGAGAAGGCCGAGGAGTTCGCGCGTGAAGCGCTGCGCCATCCCGCGCGCGACCCCAAGCTGGTGGTCGGCCCGGTGCAGAAAGTGATCGGCGACGTGCGCACGCGGCGCGGCGACTTCGCGGGCGCGGTGCTCAGCTACGACGAGGCACTGGCCAACAGCTCACCGCGCTATGCGCCGCTGGTGCAGGCCTCGCTGGTCAACGCGCTCATCGAATCGGGTGACGCGGCACGCGCGCGCCAGGTGCTCGGCGACATGGCCGAGCCGCGCGAAGCGCCGCTGGCCGCGCAGCTCGAACGCACGCGCGCCCGCCTGTTGCTGGCCGAGAACAAGCCGGCCGAAGCACGCGACAAGTACCGTGCGCTCACCACGCGCCAGGTCGGCACCGACACCGCCTACTACCGGCTCTGGGCCTGGGACGGTGTGGCGCGCAGCGAACTCGCGCTGGGCCAGAAGCAGGCCGCGGCCGAGGCCGCGGGCCGCGCGCTGGCCGACGTCGACCAGGTGCGCGCGCGCTTTCGCAGCGAAGAAGTGAAGATGGGCCTGTTCTCCGACCTGCAGTCGGTGTTCGAACGTGGCGTGGCGGTGTACAGCGAGGCCGGCGATCCGCAGCGCGCCTTCGAGGTCAGCGAGCACAGCCGCTCGCGCGCGCTGCTCGATGCGGTGCGCGGGCGCGCGAAGCTCAGCGAGTCGTCGGCCGGCACGGTCGGCGTGGCCGCGCTGCAGCGCACGCTGGCGGCCGACGAGCGTGTGGTGCAGTACCACGCGCTGCCCGACCGCCTGATGGTCTGGGTCGTGGGGCCGGACAGCATTGTCGAAAAGCGCATCGCAGTGAAGCGCGACGAGCTCACCGAACTCGTCGAGACCTTCCGCAACTCGATCGTGCGCGGTCGCCGCGCCGCCATCACCAACGCCGACAAGCTGGGCGCCGCGCTGCTCGGCCCGCTGGGCCTGGCGCCGGGCCAGCGCGTGGTGGTGGTGCCGCACGGGCCGCTGCACTACCTGCCGTTCCAGGCGCTGCGCCTGGACGGGCGCTACCTCATCGAGACGCACCCGGTGTCGGTGGCGCCGTCGATCAGCATCGCGGTGCAGCTGGCGCAGCGCACGCCGCGCGTGAACGCATCGCTCACGGCCTTCGGCAATCCGCGCATCGAGGACAAGTACGACCTGCCGGGTGCCGAGACCGAGGTCAAGCAGCTCGCGCAGCTCTTCCCACGCAACACGGTGTACATGGGCGCGGCCGCCACCAAGACGCAGTTCCGCGACGTGGCCTCGCGCTCGCCGCTGATGCACGTGGCGGCGCACGCCGAGGCCGACGAGGTCGATCCGCTGTACTCGCGCATCCTGCTGGCCAACGAAGGCGGCAAGCAGAATTTTCTCGAAGCGCACGAGATCCTGGCACTGCCGATGGACGGCACGGCGCTGGTCACGCTCTCGGCCTGCGAGTCGGGCCTGGGACGCATCGCGCAGGGCGACGAGGTGCTGGGCTTCACGCGCTCGTTCCTCTCGGCCGGCAGCTCCAGCCTCATCGCCTCGCTGTGGCCGGTGTCGGACGACGCCACCGCCGTGCTCATGGGCACGCTCTACGGCGAACTCGCCAAAGGGCGCGACATCCAGAAGGCGATGCAGGCCGGACAACTGGCCGTTCTGAAGGACCCCAAGATGTCCCACCCCTTCTTCTGGGCGCCGTTCAACCTCATCGGCAACTGGCGCCTCACGGTGGGGAGCTGACCATGTCTTCGCCACGCTCCCTCCTGCAAAGAAGCACTGCCATGGCCCCTGCGATCCGCCTTCGTCCACGGCCGACGCCGGTCGCTCTCGCCGCCATGGCGCTCGTCGGCGCCACGCTGTGGGTCGCCATGCCCCGCGCCCATGCGCAGGAAGCCACCACCTTGCTGCCCACCAAGGACCCGTGCGGCAGCTGCGACCGCCCCGTGGCGCAGGCCACTGGCGCCGTCGCCCCGCAAACGCTGCCCGCGCCGCCCCGGCCCGCGGCGGGTGCGGGCAGCTTCAAGCTCACCGACCTGCGCCTGAACGGCGTGAAGGCGCTGAGCAACGAAGAGCTGCAGACCATCACCGCGCCGTACATCGGTCGCGACGTCACGCTCGGCGACCTCGAAGGCCTCGCGCAGGCCATCACCACGCGCTACAAGGAGCGCGGCTACTTCCTCGCGCAGGCGGTGGTGCCGGTGCAGACCGTGCGCGACGGCATCGTCGAGATCAGCATCATCGAAGGCCGGCTCGGCAAGGTCGACGTGCTGGTCGCGCCCGAGGCGCCGATCAGCGAGGCGCGCGTGCGCGGCTTCCTGGCGGCGCTGCAACCCGGCGAGGCGGTGAACGCGCCGGCCTACGAGCGCGCGATGCTGCTGCTGTCGGACCAGCCCGGCCTCAAGGTGTCGTCGAGCCTGCAGGAAGGCGCGCAGGCCGGCACCACCGATCTGTCGGTCGAGGTCGAGGCCGGCGCGCGCTGGGCCTTCTCGGCCGAGGCCGACAACCACGGCACCAAGGAGGCGGGGCGCTACCGCGTGGGCGGCACGGCGCGCTGGCTCAGCCCCTTCGGCATCGGCGACAACCTCGATGCGCGCCTGCTGCTGTCCAACAGCAACGCGCTGCAGTACGGCCGCGTGGCCTACGAGGCGCCGCTGGGCACCAGCGGCCTGCGCGCGGGCATCGGCATCTCGCGCGTGAGCTACGACCTGGGCGGCAAGTTCGTCGACCTCGACGCGCGTGGCCGCGCCGACGTGCTCGACGTGTCGCTCAACTACCCGCTGATCCGCCAGCGCCAGCAGAACCTGTTCCTGCGCCTCACGGCCGACGTGAAGGACCTCACCGACGAGCTGCGCGGCGTCGACTTCACGGCGAAGAAACGCGTGCAGGGCTTCGGCATCGGCTGGGCCTGGGAGCGGCGCGACGAGGTGCTGGGCGGCGGCTACTGGGCCAGCTCGGGCACGCTGTACCACGGCGACCTGTCGATCCGCGACGCACAGAGCTTCCAGTCCGACCAGCAGTTCGGCGGACGCCACACCGAAGGCGGCTTCACCAAGCTGAGCTTCCAGGTGTCGCGGCTGCAGGCCATCGTGCCGCGCCACTCGCTGTACTTCTCGGTCGGCGGGCAGTGGGCCAGCAAGAACCTCGATGCCTCGGAAAAACTCGCGCTCGGCGGCGCGCGCGCAGTGCGCGCCTACCCCTCGGGCGAACTGCTGGTGGACCAGGGCCTGATCGGCACCTTCGAATACCGCTGGGCCGCCACCGACGAGATCACACCCTACCTGTTCTACGACGCGGCACGCGGAAAGATCGCGCGCCATCCCTCGCCCTTCGACGGCGAGAACTCCCACAGCCTGCGCGGCTACGGCATCGGCCTGAGCTGGTCGCGCCCGGGCAACTTCTCGATCAACGCCACGCTCGCCTGGCGCGCCGGCACACCGCCCGCGCAGACCGACGGCGGCGGGCGTAACCCGCGGCTGTACGTGCAGCTGCAGAAGGCGTTCTGACCATGAAGCCACGGAACTTCCAACCCCGGCATCCGCTGCGTCCGCTGGCGCTTTCGATTGCCTGCATGGGCCTGGCCCCGGCGCTGGCACAAACCATCCTGCCGAGCTTCCTGCCGGGCGGCTACACCACGCTGGGCGGCGTGACCGTGGGCACCACCACGTCGGCCTCCAGCGCGGGCGGACAGGCGCTGGGCATCTCGCAGTCATCGCTGCGCGCGATCATCAACTGGAACAGCTTCTCCATCGGTGCCAAGGACGCGGTCAACATCAGCCACACCAACCCGTCGCAGGCCGCGGCCAGCATCCTGCTCAACCGCGTGACGGGCAACGAGCTCTCGACCATCGCCGGACAGCTCACGTCCCCCGGGCGCGTGTTCCTCGTCAACCCGAATGGCGTGATGTTCAGCCAGGGCGCGACGGTCAACGTGGGCGGCCTCGTGGCGTCTACGCTGGCACTGAACACCCCCGACGTCGACTTCCTCGCCGGTACCAGCACCAAGCTCGATTTCCTGCGCGACGACAACAAGACCACGGCCGTGAGCAACGCCGGCGTGCTCACCGCCACCGGTGGCCCCGTGGTGCTGATGGGCGCCGAGGTGACCAACACCGGCAGCATCACCGCCAACCGCGGCACCGTCGCACTGGCCTCGGGCCGCAAGATCAGCTTCGACCTGGGCAACGACGGGCTCACGAACCTCGTGGTCGCGGCCGATGCCATGGCCACCAGCGCCAAGGTGGTCAACGCCGCGGGCGCCACCTTGCAGGCCGACGGCGGGCGCGTGATGCTCATCGGCAGTTCCACCACGGCGGGCGAGCTGGTGGTGAACCAGTCGGGCACGGTGCGCGCGCGCACGCTGGAGAACGTCAACGGCGAGATCGTGCTCGGCGCCGGCAGCAACAACCGCATCGAGATGAACGGCGGCACGCTCGACGCCACCGGCATGGGCGCGGGGCAGCGCGGCGGCACCATCCGCATCGCGGCGGGGCAGGTGCGCATCGAAGGCACCGGCGGCGGCGACCAGCGCGCGGTGATCGACGCCAGCGGCCAGGCCGGCGGCGGCAGCGTGTCGGTGCACGGCTACGACGTGGCGCTGTCGTCCACCTCGGTGCTGCGCGCCGACGCCACCACGGGCGGCGCGGGCGGCACGATCACGACGGCCAGTGCCCAGGGCCAGGCCCTGGTCGGCGAGGCCGATCCGGCGCCCGAGCGCGAGTCGCGGCTGCAGGCCTACGGCGAGATGACCGCGCGTGGCGCGGGCGACGGCAAGGGCGGTGCGATCTCGAACGAAGCCGATGCGGTGCGTGTGCAGGCCGTGCGTGTGGACGCAGGCGGTGGTGCGCAGGGCGGCGTCAACGGCAGCTGGCGCGTGAGCGCGAAGCAGTCGGACCTGGGCATCGTCGAGGCCGGCAACGTGTCGGCGTATGACAGCAAATTGCCGGCCTTCACCGGCGGCTCCCTGAGCGCCGGCAGTGTCGGCGACACGCTGGGCCGCGGCACCGACGTGACGCTGGCGAGCGGGCGCACCGGCCTCGGCGCGGGCGTGACCTTTGCGCCCGATGTGCAGGTCGTCAAGAGCGAGGGCGGCACGGCGCGGCTGCGCGTCGATTCGGCCGGCAGCATCGTGATGAACGAGGGCTCGGCCATCACATCGCAGCAAGGCGCGCTGCACGTCGACTTCAACGCCGACGCGACCGGGCGCGTCGCCACCAACGCGAAGAACATCAACAACAGCAGCGGCAACCCTTCTGCGGAGACCGACTATGCCGGCGCCATCGTGCTGACCGGCGCGACCATCGCGGCCAACGGCGGCGACGTGCGCTTCTTCGGCCAGGGCGACGCGCAGAACGGCCGTGCCATCGGTGGCATCGTCCCGCTCGGCGGCGACACCGGCGACTTCGTGTGGCGCGACGGCGTGACGCTGGCCGGCAGCCAGGTCACGACCGGCGGGGACGGCCGCGTGACGATGCGCGGCCAGGGCCGCACCTGGATCGACGACCAGAACAACAGCGACTTCATCTTCCGCGGCAGCAACGGCGTGTCGATCACGGGCGGCACGGTCGGAGCGGGCGCCGGCGGCCTGCAGCTCGACGGCCTCGCGGGCTACGGGCGCAGCGGCGTCGCCATCAGCAGCGGCGCGGTGCTGAAGTCGGTGGGCGACATCGGCATCAAGGGCCAGGGCCCGACCTGGACTTCCAACATCGGCGGCGCCGCGGTGGGCGCCAGCACGGCGGTCGTCATCGACGACGCCACCGTCGCCGGCGAGCGCGACGTGCGCATCGAAGGCCAGGGCGCGAACCTCGACGGCCTGCGCACCGACACGGGCTTTGCGGCGGGGAACATGTCGGCCGGCGGCGGCAACGGCGTCGCCATCCGGGGCGCGGTCTCGGCCGGCGCGGGCCGGCGCATCGACGTGATCGGCCACGCGGGCAGCGAAGGCTTCAGCGCCACGCTCGGCAGCCCCGACATCATCATCACGCCGTCCACCACGCCCACCTACGGCGTGGCCGTCACGGCCGACGCCGACCATCCGACGGCGCTGCGCACCAGCGGCGGCACCATCGCCATCGACGCCCAGGGCACCGACATCTCGATGCGCATGGTCACCTCCTTCTCCGGCGTGGGCACCAGCGTCGGCACGCTGGCCTCGGTGGCCAGCGACAGCGGCAAGGGCGGCAGCATCTCGGTGCAAGGGCGCAACGTGCTCATCGACGGCGCCACAAATTCCGACGGCTCGCCCGCGGTGGCGCGCCTGGACGCCAGCGGCGCGACCGGCGGCGGCAGCATCGACATCGCGGCCACCAACGCCATCGCCGTCGGCGGCAACACGCGCCTGGAAGCCAACGCGGGCACGGGCGCAGGCAACGGCGGCAGCATCAAGGTGGTGGCGACCGAGTCGCTGCGCGCGCACGGCCAGCTCTCGGCGCGCGGCGGCGCGGCCGGCGGCGACGGCGGGCGCATCGAGACCTCGGCCGGGCGCTTCGACCTGCGCGGCGCGCGCGTCGACGCGTCGGCACCGGTGGGCTCGGCGGGGCAGTGGTTCATCGACCCCTTCGACCTCACCATCGCCCACGGCACGGCCGCGGGCACGCTGCCGACCAACCCCTACGACGCGGTCGCCAACTCGACCATCCAGGACGGCGACATCAACACCGCGCTCAACGGCGGCACCAGCGTGAAGATCACGACGGGCACCGGCACGGGCGGTGGCGGCGTCATCACGCTCGATGCCGACGTCGACATCAACTACACCGGCTCCAAGGGCCCGCTCACGCTGCAGCTGGACGCCGCCAGCGGCATCCAGACGCGCACGCCGGGCACCACCATCCGCGCGACCGGCGGCGACGACCTGAACGTGGTGATGAACGCGGGCGTCAACCCCGACGGCACGCCCTCGGGCAACAGCGGCTTCATCGACTTCGGGGGCAACATCCTCACGCAGGGCGGCAGCGTGACGATGAACGCGCTGGGCACGGGCACGCCCGGCAGCGGCTTCATCCGCCTGAACGGCGGGCAGGTCATCACCGACGGCGGCAACGTGTCGCTGCTCAGCGGCCAGCCCGGCGCGCCCACCGGCACCGTGGTGCTCACGCAGGACGTGCAGGTCGACACGCGCGTCGGCCAGAGCGACGCGGGCGCGGGCGGCAACGTGCGCATCGAGGGCGGCGACGTGCTGCTGCAGGGCGCGCGCATCGCCACCGCCACCGGCAACGTGGACATCCGCGGCACCTCGACCACGTGGGACAGCGGTGTGGTCATCACCAGCGGCCAGCTCGGCCCGAGCACCATCAGCACCACCAGCGGCAACGTCACGGTGCAGGGCGTGGCGCGGCGCCAGGCTTCGTCGACCTTCGCGGCGGCGCACGGCGTGCTCATCAACGGCGGCAGCTCCATCACCACCGGCAGCGGCAACATCGCGGTGCGCGGCTACAACTTCAACAACGACCCCTCGGCGCCGGGCGTCACCGAAGACAGCGGCGTGCGGCTGGAGAACGGTGCGCAGCTCGTCACCACGGGCGGCGGCAACATCGAGGTCACGGGCCGTTCGCAGAACGGCGGGCGCGGCGTCGTGCTGCAGGCCGGCGGCGCACCGACCGCGCCGGGCGCGCTGCCCGGCATCCGCAGCAGCGGCAACGTGCTGCTGCGCGCGAGCAACGACGGCAGCGGCGATTCGATCGTGATCGAGGCGCCGGTGGTCGCGGCCGGCACCATCGACCTGCGCCCGGGCGGGGTCGATGTCAACATGGTCGCGTCGGACGACACGGCCACGCCCATCGTGCTGGGCGGGCCGACGGTCAACGGCTTCTCGGTGTCGGGCGCGGAGTTCGCGCAGCTGTCGGCGCCGACCATCGTCGCAGGCAGCACCACGCACGCGGGCGCCATCACGGTGGCGGGCGCGCTCACGACTTCCGGTGCGCTCACCTTGCAGAACGAAGGCGGTGGCGGCGGCATCGCGCTCAACGCGCCGGTCTCGGCCGCGACGCTGGGGCTGCTGTCGGCCGGCAACGTGAGCCAGTCGGGCGCGGGCACGATCACGGCGGGCACGCTGCTCGCGCGCTCGCGCAACGGCAGTGTCGATCTGCGCAACCCGGGCAACGACGTGGCCACGGTGGGCGGCGGTGCGGCCGGCGGCTTTGCCTACGTGGATGCGAACGCGGTCACCATCGGGCCGGTGTCGGTCACGGGTTTCGATGCGGCGGGCAACCTGCCGCAGGTCACGTCGGCCGATTCGATGGCCGCGAACACCGTGTTCGTGCGCACGCTGAGCGGCGACCTCACGCTGGGCGCGCCGGTCAGCAGCAGCAGCGGCACCGACCTCGTGGCGGCGGCGCGCTTCCAGAACCCGGGCGGCCATGGCATCTCGGGTGCGCTGTGGCGCGTGTGGGCCGACACCTGGGTCGGCGAAACGCGCGGCGGCCTGGCCGGCTCGGGCCCGCTGCCGAACTTCTATCACTGCGCCTACCTGGGCCTGTGCACCGTGACCGTGACGCCGGGCGACAACCACTTCATCTACGCGCAGCAGCCGACGGCGACCATCGTGATCGCCGATGCCTCGCGCACCGTGGGCGCGCCCAACCCCTTCTTCATCTACAGCCTCACCGGCCTGATCCTGGGCGACACCGGGGCGGGCTTCAGCGGCTCGATGTTCTCGCCGGCGCTGCCGGGCAGCCCGACGGGCCTGTACCCGATCAACGGCACCTTCACTTCGGCCGAGGGCTACGCCGTGCGCGTGGTGCCGGGCCAGCTGCGCGTGAGCGGCCTGCCGTTGCTGCCCTCGGTGGACGTGGTGCGCGAGCCGCTGACCTCGTACCTGTACGACCGGAACATCGGCCAGGCGCCGATCTGCCTGGCCACCGGGCCGTTGGACGGCGACCGCGCGCAGCAGGGCGCCGACGTGCTGGCGCGCGAATGGTCGCGCGTGCGTTCGCGGCCCAACCTGCTGAGCTGCGTGAACACCGAGCGGCGCAACGGCTGTTCGGATTTTTGAGAAAGTGTCAGCGCGGCGCGTGATCGCGGGCCGTGAGCACGAAGAGCTGCGCCATCAGGTCCGCGAGCAGCCGCAACTGCGGGTCGTCGGTGAGCGGGGCGTGGCGCCACGGCGCGACATGGGCCTCGAGGCCGTCGAGCGGGCCGGCGAAGAAAAGGCGCCGCAGCGCACCGCCGAGCACGTCGTGCGCGGCCGATTCCGCGGGGCTGCCGAGGGTGCTATCGGCGTGGCTGCCGGAGGCGGGCGTGGCGAGGAAGGGCGAGAGCACCACGCCTTGCAGGCGGCCATCGCGCAGGAAGCTGCCCAGCGTCAGGTCGTAGGGTTGCAGGGGCCCGTGCGCGAGCGCCTCTTGCAGCAGCGCGGGCAGCACGCGCAGGCCCTTCGGCGTGACGAGGTAGGCGACCGCGCCCCAGTTGTAGAGCGTGCGCGCGTCGAGGAAGTCGATGCCGGTCAGCGCATGGCGCGGCGCGCCACTGCCTTGCGGCGGCAGGCGCCGTTGCAGGCTGTGCCAGAGCGCGAGCAGGTGCTGCGTCGAGGTCACGGGCTGGCATTCGAGAAAAGCGATATCGCAGCCCTCGGCTTCGAGCTGCGCGAGCGCGCCGCTGCGCAGCACGGCCGGCAGGGCCTCGCTGAGCTGTGCGTCGTCCTCGAGCACCAGGAGTGCTTCGCCGGGGTTCGCGCGGGTCAGGGCTTCGGTGTGCGAGAGAAAGCAGGCACGCTCGCCGGGCGTGATCGCCGTGTTGCCGGGCGCGAGTGCCTGTGCGTCGACGGCTGCGTGTCGCCGGACATTCGTCAGCCCGAGCCGCTGCAACTGCGCGTCCATCGCGGCACGGCGCTCGGTGCTTCGCTCGAGATTGATGTAGCAGCCTTGCATGGGCATCTCCGGTGCGTCATCGCTGAAGGAGCGATGCAGTGAACATCATGACGTCAAGCAATCAAGAGGCTGACACGAACCGTCCGTGGCTCAGCGTCGTGCTGCCTTTCTACCGCAAGCTTGCCGAATTCGAACGCGTGCTGCCGATGAATGCGGGGTATTGGGCGTGGCCCGGCATCGAGGTGGTGATCGCGCTCGACGAGCCCGGCGAGGAAGCCGGCGTGCTGGCGCTGGTCGAACGCTTTCCGCAGATCCGCTGGAAGGTGCTCGTCAACGACGTCGCACATGCATGGCGTCCGCCGTGCAAGGCCATCAACGCCGGCGTGCGCGGCAGTGCGGGGCGCTTCGTGCTGGTCCATTCGCCCGAGTCCGTCTACGCCGGCGATGCGCTGGCCCTGCTGTTGCACGCCGCGATGGGGCACGCGCGCGGCGTCGCGGTCGGCCGCGTCGGCTTTGCGCGTTTCGACGAACTCACGGACACGCTCGAGGCCGTCTTCGCGCGCCAGGTGCCGCCCGAGCTGCTGCTGCAGACCTTCTACGGCTCGCTGTGCTGCGCGCGCGAGGCCTTCGAAGCGGTGCATGGTTACGACGAATCGTTCGAAGAGTGGGGTGGCGACGACGACAACCTGCGCGTGCGCCTGGAGATGGCGGGCTGGCAGCTGCTGGCCTGCCCGGACGCGCACCTGCTGCACCTGTCGGACGAGACGCGCACGGGCGGCGAGCAGTTCGACCGCGACGTCGACTGGATCAAATGCACGCCGCACGAGGCGCGCGCGGGCGATGCCGGCTGGGGCCGCGACTTCGGGCGCATCGCACGCGACGACAGCGCCCGCGCATGGCCCGCCGAAGCACCGGCCTGGCCGGCCGCCGCACCGGTGGTGCCGATGGGCTCGCGCCGCCAGTGCGAGGTCTGCGCGCGCCTGCTGCACCACGAGCCCAGCGCCTTTCATTGCCCGCGGTGCGCGCCCCCGCCGATCGCGCCGCGTCTCACGTCGCGGCTGCGCATCATCTGCGTGCTGCAGCTGCGCAACGAGGCACGCTGTCTGCCGGGTTGTCTCGACCACCTGCGCGGTCATGTGGACGGCATCGTCGCGCTCGACGACGGTTCGACCGACGGCACCGCCGACATCCTGCGACGCGAACCGATGCTGCTGGAACTGCTGTCGAACCCGCCGTGCGACGACGGCACGCACGTCTGGCGCGAGAACGAGAACAAGCGCCGCCTGCTCGAAGCCGCGCGCCGCCACGGCGCAGGCTGGGTGCTGGTGTGCGATGCCGACGAGCGCTACGAAACGTTGTTCCTTAGTCACCTGCACGCCACCGTCGATTCGCTGCCCGAACACCAGCTCGCCAGCCTGTCGCTCGTGTCCTGCGAACTCTGGAACACGCCCGACGCCTGGCGCAGCGACGGCCCGTGGGGCTGCAAGTCGCGCGCGCGACTGTTCCGGTTGCCGCAGCGGATCTCGTTTGAATCGAGTCCGGAATTGCACGGCCCGTGGCTGCCCGACGACGCGCAGCGCCACGGCCTGATGTTCTACAGCCGCTACCGGCTCTACCACCTGAAGAGCATCCGTCACGCCGACCGCGTGGCGCGGCGCGACCTCTACACGCGGCTCGATCCGGCGCGGCAATTCCAGACCATCGGCTACGACTACCTCGCGGAGGAAGGCCCGGGGCTGCAGCTGATGCGCATCGAGGCCGACCGCGACTACGACCGCCGCACCTTGCCGCCCGACCTGCAAGCGGCTCAGCCGCCCAGCCCCAGCGTTCTCGCGAAGTCGCCGCGGTAGGTGCGCAGGCCCTGGTGCGACAGCCGCGAGCGCGTGTCGACATGCACGCGCCCGCCGATCGATTGCCAGCGGCGGCAGAAGCCGTAGTCCTCGCTGAGGTAGCGCCCGTTGTTCGGTTCGGCAAACACGTCGAAGAAGCGGTAGTGCGGCCGCGCCGCGGCGACCGGGTCGTCCATGCGGTCGGGCGTGTAGCGCAGTTCGGGCAGCGCCTGCGCCATCTGCTCAAGCACGCGGCGCGCGATCAGCATGAAGCCGGTGGGCGCGTCCAGCACTTCGAGAAAACCGTCGACGTCCACGCGTGCGCCCGCATCGTTCACGTTGACCGGAAATGCCGCATGCAGCGCCTCGAAGTCGGCGCGCGTGGTGCCGGCCGGCAGCGGCGCGCGCAGGCCGCCTTCGGGCCAGCCGTCGCTCTTGTGCGGGTACACGCCGGCCACCACGTCGCGGCCCGCGCCCAGCAGCCGCAGTGCGGCCTCGGGCTCGAAGCCGATGTCGGCATCGATCCAGAACAGGTGCGTCCAGCGCGTGTCGGCCAGGAACTCGGCGGCCAGCCGGTTGCGCGCGCGCGTGACGAGGCTGTCGCCGTCGAGAAAGCGCGTCTGCATCGCAAAGCCGTGGGTCCAGGCGAGGTTCACCAGGCCGAGCAGGCTGCGCGCGCACTCGGTGCCGACCGCGCCGCCGTGGCAGGGCGTGGCGACGAAGGGACGGACGTCTTTCAGGTCGATGGCGGTGGGCATGCGTGGTCAGGCGCCGGGCGCGTGGCGCCGCGTGGTGAGCAGTGCGCGCAGCTTGGCCGGCGCCACCGGTTTGGTCAACAGCGTCACGCCGCCGTGGCGCAGCCGCTGCAGCACCTCGGGGCCGGTGGCGCCCGACACCAGCACGGCGAGCGCGCCGGGCTGCAGGCGGCGCGCGGCATCGATCACTTCCACGCCGTCGGCGTCGCCGGCCAGTTGCAGGTCGCACAGCACGGCGTCGTAGACGATGTCGCCGGTGCCCAGCCGCGCCAGCGCCTCGGCGCCGGTGGTGACGCATTCGACCTCGCAGCCCCATTGCGTGAGCAGCGCGTGCGTGCCGTCGAGGATGGCGGGGTCGTCGTCGACCACGAGGCAGCGCAGGCCCGCCAGCGGCGCCGGTGCGACCGGGGCGGGCTCGGGCGGCGCGACGTCGGCCTTGCGCGCGGGCGGCAGCGTGAACGCGAAGGTGCTGCCCGCCTGCAGCGCCGAGCGCACGGTGATGCGGGTGCCCAGCAGGGTGGCGATGCGCGCGCAGATCGCCAGCCCCAGGCCGAAGCCGCGGCGCCGGTCGCGCTCGGTGTTGGCCACCTGGTAGAACTCTTCGAAGATGCGGCCCTGGTGAATGGGTGCGATGCCCACGCCGTTGTCGCGCACCTCGATGCGCACGCCGGCCCGGCTGCGCCGCGCGGCCACCAGCACGGTGCCACCCTCGGGCGCATGGCGCAGCGCGTTGGCCACGAGGTTGCCGACGATGCGCTGCACCATGGCCGCGTCGCTGCGCACCGCCAGGCCGCGGTCGCGCCAGTGCAGCCGCACCTGCGCCGCGCTGGCGGCGGGCGCGTGCTGCGCGTCGAGCTGGTCGAACAGCGCGGCCAGCGAGACGCGCGTGATGGCGGGCGTGAGCACCTGCGCATCCAGGCGCGAAATTTCCAGCAGGTCGTCCAGCAGCACGCCCATGAAGCCGGTGCTCTCCTGCAGCCGCAGCACGGCCGGGCGCTGCGCCTCGGTGGCGCTGGGCAGCAGGCCGTCGATGAACAGGCCCATGGCATGCAGCGGCTGGCGCAGGTCATGGCTCGCGGCCGCGAGAAAGCGCGCACGCGACAGCGCGGCCTGCTCGGCCTCTGCCATGCGCTGCAGCGCGACGGCGGTGGCCTCGCGCACGCGCTCCTCGCTCACCTGGCGGTTGTATTGCAGGCGTTCGGCGAGGCGGTCGATGTCGTGCGCGAGCACGGCCAGCTCGTGCGTGCCGCGCGTGCCGCCTTCGACCACATCGCAGCGCACCTCGAAGTGGCCGGCCTCCAGCGCCGCCACGGTGCGCGACACGCGCCGCAGCGGCCGCGCCACCGTGCGCGCCATGTGGCGCACCGAGGCCCAGGCCGCCAGCAGCGCGACCAGCGCGATGCCGATGCCGGCGATGAGCGAGCGGCTGCGCTCGTGCGTGTAGGCGGTGGTGTCGCGGAAGGTCTGCACCAGCCCGATGGGCGTGTCGCCCGCCGCGGTGGAGCCGGCCGGCGCGAAGGCGCTGGCGCGCGAGGCTTCGCGCAGCGTGACCGGCGCGCTGAACATGCGCAGCTGCGCGAGCGATTCGTTCTTGGGCCCGGCCGTGACGTACACGCCCGCGCTGTTGCTGATCTCCACCCGCGTCACCTGTCCGCCGCGCAACGCGGCCGAGGCCACGTTCTGCAGGGCCGGCAGGTCGCCCGCGTACAGGCTCAGGTCGGACATCGCCGCCACCTGCTTGGCGACGGCCTGGCCTTCGGCGTCGAAGGCGGCTTCGAGCGTCTGCAGCCGGTTGTGCGTGAACCAGCCGGTGAGCGCCAGCGCCACCGCGGCGCAGGGCACGACGCCCAGGCGGAACAGGTCGCGCTGCAGGTTGCCGCGCACGACGAGCGAAGCGGCGGCCGGCGAGGGAGGGGGCGGCGGCGATTCGGTCGCCGTGGCCGCTCCCGCCGCCGTCGGGCGGGACAGCGGGCTCGGGGGGACCGGCGTGGTGCTCATCGCGGGGCTGCGAGTCGTTCGGTGAGCTCCCGTTCCTCCGGCGGACGCAGGCCGAGCCCGCGTGCCACGGTCGCGTTGATCCGCACGGTGGCCGGCGTGGCCGCCTCCACCAGCGGGCTGTTGTTGCCGGTGCTGCCTGCGCTGGCCACCTTCTGGCCGAGCTGGCGCGCCTGTTGCGCGAGCTGGCCGGGCGTGGAGACCGCCGCCGCCAGACCGCCCGAGCGCACCAGCCCCTCGCTGGCGCCGAACACCGGAAGGCCCGCGCCGGCGCCGGCATGCAGCACCGAGAGCGTGGCGGCCTGGCTGTCGCCGATGAGGTCGGGCAGCACCATGAGGGCGTCGCTGCGCGGCACCAGGGCGCGCAGCGCGGCGGCGAGCGAGCGCGCGTCGGGCGCGATCTCGACCTGCAGGTCCCAGGCCGGGTTGGCGTTCTGCGCGGCGCGCTGCAACTCGCGCACCAGCGGTTCGGATTCGGGCGTGGCGATGATGCCCAGGCGGCGCTTCTGCGGCAGCACGGCGTTCACCAGTGCGAGCTGGTCGGCCATGGCCGGGTCGCGCAGCAGCACGCCCACGCGCCGGTCGCCGCGCCGCAGGGCAACGGGGCTGGCGGCCTTGAGGGTCTCGTAGTCGAGGCGGCTCAGCATCGCGAGCACCAGCGGCTCGGCACCGGGCCGTTCGAGGGCGGCGCGCGCAGCGGCGGTGCCGACCGCCACGGTGAGGCCCGCGTCGCTCGCGGTGCGCAGGCTGCGCGTGCGCACGCCGGTGTTGGCGGCGGGCTCGGTGTCGGTGCTGGCCGGCTCCGCGGCCGGGGCGCCCGGTCCGATGCGCACGAGTTCGAACTTGCCGGAGGCCGACTGGCCGGTGCGCAATTGCTGCACGAACTCGGCCGACGCGGCCTGGTCGTCGCCGACGAGCACCGTCAGCGTGGCCGCCGATGCCACGCGCGGCGCGGCGGCCAGGCACAGCACGAGGCCGAAGGCCAGCAGCGCGTGGACAGCACGGTGCACTCTTCCGGAGAAAAGCGGAATGGGAGGGTTCACAGCGACGGACATGGACTGCTTTGTGCAGCGAGAGGCAATGGTCCAATGTAAGGACGCGCCCTGTTTCCCGCGATAAGGCGGAGGGCTTATGCCCGCATGCGCGAGGGCCTGCGCGTGTGAGGAAGATCACACCGCGGCGGCTGCTTGGTCTATGTCCGACGGACTACCCGGCGCCTACCGGGAAGGTACCGTGTCAGAGGCCCGCGGCAATCACCAGCGCGGCCGCGCGCTGTGCCTGGATCGCCTGGCGCAGCACGCGCGGCGACACCGGCTTGTAGAGCACGGCGATGCCGGCGGCGGCCACCTCGCGCAGCCGGTCGGGCTTGGTCTCGCCGGTGACCAGCAGGCGCGCGGTGCCGGCGCCGATGCCGTTGGGGTGGCGCTCGAGCGCGGCGATCACATCGAGGCCGTTGTCGCCGCCCTGCAGCAGCAGGTCGCTCACCACCACGTCGGGCGGCGTGTCCCAGTGGTCGGCCAGCGCCAGCGCCTCGGCGCGCGTCTGCGCGGCCAGCACCGTGGCGCCCCAGTTGGACAGCACCACGCTCAGGCCTTCGAGGATCGTGCGTTCGTCGTCGATGACGAGGATGCGCAGGTCCGCCAGGCTGTCGCCGTTGCTCTCGTCGTCGGCGCTGGTCGCCGCGGGTGCCGGTGCCACCGGCGCCGGCAGCGCGGCGGGCGCGGCGCGCACCTGCACGCGCACGCAGGTGCCCTTGTTCAGGCGCGAGCTGAGCTCGACGCGCGTGTTCAGCAGCTCGGCCAGCCGCTGCACCGTGGCCAGCCCCAGGCCCATGCCGCGCGCGCCGCCGGGCGCGTTGCTGCGGCTGGCCGGCTCGACCTGGTAGAACTCCTCGAACACCCGCGCCTGGTGGTGCGCGGCAATGCCCACGCCGGTGTCGACCACGTCGATGCGCACGCCCTTGCCGCGGGCGCGCGCGCCGATCAGCACGCCGCCCTCGACCGTGTGGCGCAGCGAGTTCGACACCAGGTTGTTCAGGATGCGCGAGAGCATCACGTAGTCGCAGCGCACCCACAGCTCGGTCTTGCGCACCACCAGCCGCAGGCCCTGCTGCTCGGCGACGGGGCGGAAGTTGCGGCTGATCTCGTCGAACAGCCGGTCGAGCGGAAAGTCGGCCCACTGCGGCTGCAGCACGCCGGCGTCGAGCTGCGACAGGTTCAGCAGCTCCGAGAACAGCCGGTCGAGCGAATCCACGCACTCGCGGATGTGGCCGATGCGCTGCAGCTTCACCGGGTCGGTCTCGCCGTTGGCCAGTCCGTCGGAGAACAGCGTGAGCGCATGCAGCGGCTGGCGCAGGTCGTGGCTGGCGGCGGCCAGCAGCCGCGTCTTGGCCTGGCTGGCCACTTCGAGCAGCTGGTTCTTGCGCGCCAGCTCGGCCGTGGCCTCGTTGATGCGGCTTTGCAGCAGCCGGTGGCTTTCGGCGAGCGCGCGTGCCGCCTGGTTGAAGCCGTGCTGCAGGTGGCGCACCTCCGAGGTGCCTTCGATCGCCACGCTGGCGGCCTCGCCCGCGCCGAGCCGGTCGACCGCCTCGCCCAGCGCGCGGATCGGCTCGCTGATGCGGCGCGCCGCCCACCAGCCGGCCAGCCCCACGCCCAGCAGGCTCATGGCCAGCACCAGCGCCACGTTGAGCCAGACCGAGCGGCGCGCGCTCTGCACCGCGTCCAGCCCGATCTCGACCATCACCTTGCCGTTGTGCCGGCCGTCGTCGCTGACGATCGGAACCACCACCTGCAGGCCCTCGCCGCGGCGGCGGTCGACGGTCTCGGAGTTGGCGACGATCTCGCCGTCCTCGGTCCAGATCTGCACCTGCTGCACGTGCGGCTGGTAGGTGCCCGTCTGCGCGGTGCGCGCCAGCGCGCGGCGGTCCATGCGCGCCAGCGGCGCCTGCGCCACCGTGGCCACCTGCAGCGCCACCGTCTGCGCGTTGGCGCGCATCAGCTCGGTGAGGTTGCCCAGGTGCTGGCGCGTGAGCACCGCGATGGCCACCAGCGTGGCTGCCGTCGCCGGCACCAGCGCCAGCAGGATCAGCTGCTGGGCGAAGGTGAGGCGGGCCAGCCCGCGCAGGAGGCGGAAGTTCCAGTTCATGAAGGCCTTGAACGCATGGGGCGCGAGCTTAGGGCCACGGCCCCGAACAGGGAAGACCGGAAAAACATCACGAGAAAGACTCGCATTTGGGATGTAATGGCGTCCGCGTCGCCCATGTTAGACCCCGCCGGCTCGCCGCGGGCCCCGTGTCTTCCGCTCCTTCCATGCACGCCTTCTTGCGTCGTTTCGGCAGTTTTCCCGGCACCGGCCGCCGTGCGGCCCTGGCGCTGGCCATGGGGCTCCTGCTGCTGCCGCTGCTGGCGGCGGCGCAGGCGTCGGCGCCCGCCGCGGACGCGCCGGTGCGCTTCGGCATCCTGCCGCTGGGCGGTGCCTTCGAGTCGCGCAGCGACTGGGACCCGCTGCTGGCCGAACTCAGCCGCGCCATCCAGCGGCCGGTGAGCGTGCTCTCGGTCAACTCGTACGAAGCGCTGGAGCAGGCCATCCAGCGCGGCGAAGTCGACATGGCGTTCCTGTCGGGAAAGATGGCACTCGATGCCGTGAGCCAGAAGCGCATGAAGGTCGTGGCCCAGGTCGTGCGCCACGACGGCCTGCCCGGCTACCGCGGGCTGCTGCTCACGCGCAAGGCGCCTCCCTTCAACACGCTGAAAAACCTCGTCGACCAGCCCGAGCGCTGGCGGCTGGCGCGCGGCGAGCGGCAGTCGGTGTCGGGCTTCATCGTGCCGCAGCTGCAGTTCTTTTTACCGAACCACATCGTCATGGAGACGCGCTTTCTGAGCGAGGTCGTCGGCACGCACCAGGCCAACGCGCTGGCCGTGGCCAACAACGAGGCCGACGTGGCGACCAACAATTCGGCCGATTTCGAGCGCTTCAAGCTGCGCTTTCCGGCCGAGGCGCAGCGGCTGCAGGTGCTGTGGGAGTCGGAGCTGATCCCGCACGCGCAGATCGTCGTGCGCCGCGAGTACCCGCCTGAGCTGCGCCTGCGCGTGCAGGCCTTCCTGGTCGCGTATGGCCGCGGCAAGGGAGCGCGCGGCGACGCCGAGCGCGTGGTGCTCAAGTCGCTGCACGACCTGGCGGGCTTCGTGGCCGCCGACAACAGCTCGCTGCTGCCCGCCGCCAAGCTGGCCTACCAGCTCGCCATGCAGAACGCGAAGACCGCGCAATGGGTCAACGACGCGGCGCGCCAGGCGCGGCTGCAGCGCCTGGAGAGCGGCTACGCCGAGCAGCTCGCCGTATTGAAGGATGTGAGCCCTTGAACCGCCGGACCCTGCTTGCGATGGCCCTGTCGTCGTCGCTGATGGCGCCATGGCCGGCGGGCGCGCAGCCCGCGCCGACGCCCGCCGCCAAGGGCGCACCGGTGATCAAGGAAGTGCGCTTCGGCGTGCTGCCGCTGGGCGGCACTGTCGAGTCGCGCGCCTTGTGGACGCCGCTCATGGCCGACATGAGCCGTGCGCTGGGCCTGCCCGTCAGCGCGTACTCGGTGCCGTCGTACGAAGAGCTGGACCGTGCCATCGGCCGCGACGAGATCGACATGGCCTTTCTCTCGGCCAAGATGGCGCTGGACGCCGTCATGCAGCGGCGCATGAAGGTGGTGGCGCAGATCGCGCGGCGCGACGGCATGCCCGAGCACCGCGCCGTGCTGCTCGCGCGCAAGACCGGGCCGCTCAACACGCTCGAGGGCCTGCTGGCCCAGCCCGAACGCTGGCGACTCGCGCGCGGCGACAGCCGCTCGGTCACCGGCTTCATCGTGCCGCAGAGCCAGCTCTTTCTGCCCAACCAGATCGAGATGGAAACGCGCTTTCGCAGCGAGTTCGTCGGCACCCACCAGGCCACCGCGCTGGCCGTGGCCAACGGCGATGCCGACGTGGCCACCAACAACACCACCGACTTCGAGCGCTTCCGCCAGCAGTTCCCGGTCGAGGCCGCGCGGTTGCAGGTGATCTGGGAATCCGAGCCACCGCCCGGCGCGCCGATGGTGGTGCGCCGCGACTACCCGCCCGATTTCCAGGCGAAGCTGCAGGCCTTCCTGATCGGCTACGGCAAGGGCAAGGGCCCGCGCGCCGACGCCGAGCGCGAGGTGCTGAAGAACCTGCGCGCGGCGTACGGCTACGTCGCGGCGGACGACAGCGCGCTGCTGGCGGAAGCGAAGCTCGAATACCAACTGGGGCGCCAGCGCGCGTTGTCGGCGGCGTGGGTCAACGATGCGGCGCGGGAGCAGCGGCTGCAGCGGATCGAGAAGGCGTATGCGGCGCAGGTGGAGGCGCTGAAGGCGTCAAGCGCATCCCGCTGAGGCACGGCCAGCGCAGGCCGTGCCCATGACAAATCACTCGCTTCGCGCGGGTATCTGAACGCAGGTCGCGGCGGGCGACCATTGTTGTCAATGCAAACGCGTGGTGGCTTCCACACTGCGCGACCTCTTTCCGTGTGAAGGCTGCTGTCGTCGAAGGCGTTCTTGCGAACGGCTTTGTGCGTCGTGTGCTGTCTGTTGGAGAGAGGACGGGGCGAGAGTCCACATCTGACAACAACGATCTCTATCGGGAAGGCAGTCACGCAATGAAGACCTACAAGATATTCAAGGACCCCCTCGGCAATGTGCAGGCCGTCAAGGACGGGTGGTGTTGGCCGGGTTTTTTCTTCGGGGCGTTCTGGGCCCTTTTCCATCGCATGTGGTGGGTGGGGCTGGGCCTATTGGGCGTGGCGACGCTCATCGTCGTTGGAGAAGACGCCATCGGAACGGCGGCCACGGATGGATTGCTCAACGTGCTCTCCGTCGTCGTGTCGGTGGGGTTCGGCATCGGCGGGAACGCCTTGCGCGCGGGGCAACAGATCCGCAGGGGCTATGAGGAGGTGGCGGTGGTGCAAGCTGCCAATGTGGAGATGGCGCTGATTCAGGGGCATGCGGCAGCGGCAACGAAGCCCGGGATGCGCTGAGAACCGGCTTGCGGCATGACAAATCCCACGCATGGTGAGCGTCAGCGTAGAACCTCATTGCATGGAAAAGAATGAAGAACTACAAGATATTCAAGCACCCTAGCGGCGACATGCGAGTGATCAAGAAAGGCTGGAGTTGGCCAGCCTTCTTCCTGGGCTGGATATGGGCGTTGCGTCATGGCCTGTGGTCGTTGGCGCTCGGGGTTCTCGTGGCTGGCGTTCTGGCCGGCATCGTGGCACGTGGGATGGGAGACAGCGCAGGGGGCGGGTTGATCGTCCTCTTCGGTGTACTGAACGCCGTCACCCTCGGTTGCGTCGGCAATCTGCTGCGCGCGGACCGGCAGGCCAGCGAGGGATACGCATGCGTCGATACCGTTGCGGCCTCGAATGCGGAGATTGCGCTGTCGATCCACGAGCGCGGTCTCGGAGCCGGAATGCCTTTGGCCCGCGAGCTTCGCGGCTGACCAGACTGCGGGAAAGGCCAACCGGTTGGCTTTCGCCGAATTTCCATCTACTCCCTTCGCCGTACCTCGCACCCGCCACCTAGGCCATTAGCTAGGCCTTAAGGCGGATTTGCCTCCCGCCCCCCGCGCCGGAAACTTCGTGTTTCTTCTTACTTCCCGGCACCCTTGCCGTAGACGGAGTGCGGATGAGTTGGCGAACCAAAGTGGTCTGGAGCGAGGGGATGCTGTTGCAGCCTCAGCACCTGCAGCAGAGCGAGCGCCATGCCGATCATGCGCGGCATGTGCTGTTGCGCACCACCACGCCCTACGCCTGGGGATTCGCCGAAGTCGAGATCGACGCGGCGGCGCTCACGCTGGGCAAGCTGGCGCTGGTGCGGGCGGTGGGCATCTTCGGCGACGGCACGGTGTTCGACATGCCGGCGGTCGATCCGCTGCCCGAGCCCATCGACATTCCTGTGTCCATGCGCGACGAGGCCGTGGTGCTGGCGCTGCCGTTGCGCCGCGCCGGGGCGCGCGAGGCCGACGCTGAAGAATATGAAGAGCTGGTGCGCCACCGCGTGCTGGAGTCGGACGTGCCCGACTCCAACACGGCCGGCGAGCGCACCGCGATGCTGCAGCTGGGCCAGCTCCACACGCGCCTGATGCGCGCCAGCGAAGCCACCGACGCCTGGGCGACCTTGGGCGTGGCTCGCGTGGTCGAGCGCCGGGTCGACAACCAGGTGCAGCTCGACCGCACGATGCTGCCGCCGCTGCTCGACGTGGCCGGCCATGCGGTGATCCGCGCCTGGCTCGACGAGCTGCTGGGCCTGCTGCGCCAGCGCGGCGAGGCGCTGGCGGGGCGCATGACGCAAGGCGGCACCGGCGGCGTGGCCGAGATCGCCGACTTCATGCTGCTGCAGGCGGTGAACCGCAACGAGGCGATCTTTGCGCACCTGGCCAAGAGCGCGATGCTGCACCCGCAGCATTTCTTCGAACACGCGCTCGGGCTGGCCGGCGACCTTGCGAGCTTCCGCGACACGCGCCGCGTGACGCGCTTCGGGCCCTACATCCATGACGACCTCGCGCTGAGCTTCCGCCCGGTGATGGACGACCTGCGCCGCAGCCTGTCGATGGTGTTCGAGCAGTCGGCCATCCGCATCGACCTGCACGACCGCAAGCACGGCGTGCGCGTGGCGGTGGTGACCGACGTGGAGCTGCAGCGCAAGGCGACCTTCGTGCTGGCGGTGAGCGCGAACATGCCGAGCGAGGCATTGCGCGCGCGCTTCCCCACGCAGGTGAAGATCGGCCCGGTCGAGCGCATCCGCGATCTCGTGAACCTGGCGCTGCCGGGCGTCACGTTGACGCCGATGCCGGTGGCGCCGCGCCAGATTCCCTTCCACACGGGCGCCAACTACTTCGAACTCGAAACGCGCAACAGCGACCTGTGGCGCCAGCTCGAGCAATCGGGCGGCATCGCGATGCACATCGCGGGCGATTTCCCCGGCTTGGACCTCGCGTTCTGGGCCATTCGTTCCTAGCCGCCTCCGGCTGACGGAAACGGAACATCACCATGAGCACCCCTCCCGACCCCTTTGCCGCCTTCGAGTCCGAGCGCACGGTCATCAAGCCCAAGCCGCGCACGCCGGGTGGAACGCCGCCAGCACCGGCGCCCGCCCCGTTCTTCGGCGGCGCCGACCCGACGCCCGTGGCCGAGGTGGGCGAGATCGGCCTGCTCAATCCGCTGGTGTCGGCCGCGGGCAAGCTGCTGGTGCTGATCGGCAAGCTGCGCAACCTCGCGCAGCCGCCCAATGTGCCGGCGCTGCGCGCGTCCACCGCCGATGCGGTGAACCAGTTCGATGCCGCGGCACGCCGTGCGGGCGTGGGCAACGAATCGGTGCTGGCCGCGCGTTATGTGTTGTGCACCGCGCTCGACGAAGCCGTGGCCAACACGCCCTGGGGCGTGCAGGCCGGCTGGAACAAGCAGAGCCTGCTGGTGCAGTTCCACAACGAGACCTGGGGCGGCGAAAAGGTGTTCCAGCTGCTGGCCAAGCTCGCACAAGATGTGCCCACGCACCGCCAGCTGCTGGAGCTGATCTACAGCGTGCTCGCGCTCGGCTTCGAGGGCCGCTATCGCGTGGTCGACAACGGCCGTGCGCAGCTCGACTCGGTGCGACAGCGCCTGGCCGATCTCATTGCGAAGGACCGTCCGGCCGTCGAACCCGAGCTGTCGCCGCACTGGCGCGGGCAGGGCGCGGGCACGGTGCGGCTGCGCGAGTCGCTGCCGCTGTGGGTGTTCGCGGCCGGCTTCGCGCTGCTGCTGGCGCTGGCGTGGTTCGGCCTGCGGCTCACGCTCAACCACCGCTCCGACACCACCTACGCGGCCGTGTCGAGCTTGCGTGTGCCCAACATCCAGATCGCACCGCCCGCCGCGCCGGCCAAGTCGCCGCGGCTCGCGCGTTTTCTCGAGCCCGAGATCAAGCAGGGCCTGGTCACCGTGACCGACGAGGCCGACCGCAGCGTGGTGCGGCTGCGCGGCGATTCGTTCTTCGGCTCGGGCAGCGCCGAGCCGATGGCGGCCTCGCTGCCGGTGCTGCGCCGCATCGGGCAGGCGCTGGCCGAGGTGAAAGGCGAGGTGCTCATCACCGGCCACTCCGACAACCAGCCGATCCGCTCGCTGCGCTATCCGTCGAACTGGCACCTGTCGGCCGCGCGCGCCGATGCGGTGAAGGGCGCGCTCTCCACGCTGGTCGAGCCCGCGCGCATGCGCTCCGACGGCAAGGCCGACGCCGAGCCCGTGGTGGCCAACGACACGCCGGCCAACCGCGCGCGCAACCGCCGCGTCGACATCGTGCTGCTGACCGAACCCGAGCGCCTCGCTGCTGCACCGGCTGCTCCCGTTCCAGGAGCAACGAAATGATCAAGAAAATCTTCGGCTTCCTGTTCAGCCCGCTGCTGCTGACGCTGCTCGCGCTGATCGTCGTCGCGCTGCTGATCTGGTGGATCGGCCCGCTGGTGAAGATCGGTTCGCTCGCGCCGCTCGAAGGCGAGATGACACGCGCCATCGTCATCGGCGTCATCGTGCTCATCGTCGTGATGCGCGCGCTGTACCGCCGCTGGCGCGCGCGCCGTGCGAGCCAGCACCTGACCGACGGCCTCATGAAGGCGCCGGCCGCCGCCAAGGCCGGTGCACCGGTCGACGGCGAACAGAAGATCCTCGACACGCGCTTCAGCGAAGCCGTCGCCACGCTCAAGCAGATGCGCCTGCATGCCGCCGGCAAGAAGCCGGGCTGGCGCGACTGGCTGTCGATCTCGGGCGGCAGCTACCTGTACGACCTGCCGTGGTACGTCTTCATCGGCGCACCGGGCGCGGGCAAGACGACGGCGCTCGTCAACTCCGGCCTCTCGTTCCCGCTGGCCGAGAAGTTCGGCCCCGGCGCGATCCGCGGCGTGGGCGGCACGCGCAACTGCGACTGGTGGTTCACCGACGAGGCCGTGCTCATCGACACGGCCGGGCGCTACACCACGCAGGACAGCCACCAGTCGGAAGACAAGAGCGCGTGGGAAGGCTTCCTCGGGCTGCTGAAGAAGGCGCGTCCACGCCGGCCGCTCAACGGCGTGTTCCTCACCGTGAGCGTGGGCGACCTGCTGAGCCAGGGCCCCGAGGCGCGCACGCAGCTCGCGGCCTCGATCCGCGCGCGGCTGCTCGAGCTCGACAGCAAGCTCACCACGCGCCTGCCGGTGTACGTGCTTGTCACCAAGAGCGACCTGCTCTACGGCTTCACCGACTACTTCGACGACCTCGGCAAGGAGCAGCGCGCGCAGGTCTTCGGCTTCACGCTGCCGGCGGACGAGAACGTGCAGCTTGAAGAGAAGGGCCTGTCGGCCGCCTTCCAGCGCGAGTTCGCCTTGCTGCACAACCGCGTCAACGACGGCCTCATCGCACGCATGCAGCGCGAGACCGACGGCACGCGCCGCGCGGCGATCTTCGGCTTTCCGGCGCAGTTCGGCTCGGTCGGCCCGCTGCTCTCCGATCTGCTCGAACAGGTGTTCACCGGCTCGCGCTTTGCGCAGCCGCCGTGGGTGCGCGGCGTGTACTTCACCAGCGGCACGCAGGAGGGCAGCCCGATCGACCGCGTGATGGGCAGCCTGGCGCGCAGCTTCGGCATCGAGCGCGCCATGCTCGCACCGCAGAAGTCGAGCGGACGCAGCTACTTTCTTACCGCGCTGCTGCGCGAGGTGGTGTTCCCCGAGCAGCGCCTGGCCGGCGCCGACGTGAAGCTGGAGCGCCGCCGCAACACGCTGCGCCTGGCGGGCGTGGCCGCGATGACGCTGGTCACCGTCGGCCTGCTCGCGGCCTGGGGCTACAGCACCTGGCAGAACAACAACTACCTGAAGTCGGTCGAGGCCCGTGTCGAGCCCGCGCAGAAGACGCTGGCCGCGCTGCCGACGCGCGTGCAGAACCTGGTCGAGGTCGCGCCCGTGCTGCAGGGCCTGCGCGACATCTGGAAGACGCCCGACAACCGCCAGGGCGACGAGCCGCTGTCGATGACGCTGGGCCTGTACCAGGGCGACAAGCTCGATGCCGCCGCCATGCTCACGCACCAGCGCGCGCTCAACGACGCCTTCCTGCCGCAGATCGCCAAGCGCATCGAGGACCAGCTGCGCACCGCGCAGAAGGACAACCTCGAGTTCACTTATGAAGCCCTCAAGAGCTATCTGATGCTCTACCAGCCCGAGCGCTTCGACCCCGAGGCGCTGAAGGCCTGGATCACGCTCGACTGGGCGCGCAACCTCGACCGCGGCATTCCCGAAGACCAGCGCAAGGCGCTCGAGGACCAGCTCGACGTGCTCATCGCCCAGGGCCCGCCGCGCTCGCCGCTGAAGATGGACGAGAACCTGGTGCGCAGCGTGCGCGCCGTGCTCGCGAGCTATCCGCTGGAGCAGCGCGTGTTCAGCCGCCTCAAGCGCCAGCGCGCCACCAAGGACATTCCGGGCTTCAGCGTGGCGCAGGCCACCGGCCCCTCGGGTCCGCTGGTGTTCGAGCGCATCAGCGGCAAGCCGCTGAGCGAGGGCGTGCCGGGGATGTTCACCTACGACGGGTACCACAAGCGCTTCCAGAACGAGGTCGTGGTGCTCACCGGCCTGCTGGCCGCTGAAGACCCGTGGGTGCTGGGGCAGGACCGCAACGCCAGCGAACGCCTGCGCGACGCCGCGGCGCTCGGCGCGCTCACCGACCGCGTGCGGCGTCTCTACCTCGAGGAGTACGTCAAGCAGTGGGAGGCGCTGCTGGCCGACGTGCGGCTGATCCGCGTCAGCGGTCTGGAGAAGAACATCGAGACCGCGCGGATCTTGTCGGGCGTCGATTCGCCGCTCGCGAACTTCCTGCGTGCGGTGGTCAAGCAGACCACGCTGATCCCTGCGGCCGATGCCAACAAGGACGTGGTCAGCAAGGCCACCGAGACCGTGCGCAACACGCGCAAGGGCCTGGAAGACCTGTTCGGCAGCGACCCCGGCAAGCAGGTGGCGCCGGGCAAGCGCATCGAGAGCATCGTGGACGACCGCTTCGAGTCGCTGCGCCGTCTGGTCACTGCGGGCGGCCCGAACCAGCCCGCGCCGATCGACGACGCGCTCAAGCTCTTCAACGAGGTGTACGTGTACCTCAACGCCGTCGACACGGCCGTGAAGGGCCGCACCTCGCCGCCGCCCGGTGACGTGGCCGGCAAGCTCAAGTCGGACGCGGGCCGCCTGCCCGAGCCGGTGCGCAGCATGATCGAGAACCTGAGCCAGACCGGCGCCGCGCAGGCGCAGGTGGCCGAGCGCGGCAACCTGAGCCAGGACCTGCGCCCCGTGACCGAGTTCTGCAACCGCGCCATCGCGGGCCGCTACCCGTTCGTGCAAAGCAGCAAGCGCGACGTGCTGCCCGAGGACTTCGGCCAGATGTTCGGCGCCGGCGGCCTGATGGACGACTTCTTCCAGAAGCGCCTGGCCGCGCTGGTTGACACCAGCACCCGGCCGTGGCGCTACAAGCCCGTGGCCGAGCGCGGCGCGATCACCACGCAGGCGCTGGCGCAGTTCGAACGCGCGGCGCGCATCAAGGACATCTTCTTCCGCGGCGGCGGTCGCGGGCCGTCGATGCGGCTGGACTTCAAGCCGGTGGAGATGGACGCGGGCATCACGCAGTTCATCCTCGACGTGGACGGGCAGCTCGTGAAGTACGCGCATGGGCCGGTGGTGCCGATGGCGGTGCAGTGGCCGGGGCCGAAGGGGAGCAACCAGGTGCGCGTTCAGGTGAGTCCGCCGTCGACGACGGGGAGTTCGGGGTCGGCGATGGATGGGCCTTGGGCTTTGTTCCGTACCTTGGACGATGGGCAACTCGAAGCGGGGGATGCGCCGGAGAAGTTCTTCATCACGTTCCAGGTGGGGGCGCGGAAGACGCGGTTCGAGGTGACGACGAACAGCGTGCAGCATCCGATTCGGTTGAAGGAGTTGCGGGAGTTTTCTTGTCCGGAGGGGTTGTGATCTTGGCCTCTTCTTCGCTCTTTGTTTCCGGTGAACTTCCTGGCTGGTTCGGGAAGTTGCCGGGGATGGGGGACTTTGCGCATCGGCGGTTGCCGGAGTCGTTTCGCTCTGTCTGGGACCCGTGGCTGCAGCGCGGGCTGGCGCGGTTGCGGGATCGGCATGCGGATTGGACTTCTCACTACCTGGAGGCGCCTGTTTGGTGCTTTGCGCTGGGGGCGCAGGTGGTGGGGGAGCG